>NZ_JBHVXZ010000009.1:0-138393 GCF_042881395.1 Amycolatopsis sp. NPDC058278
GCCTTCGCCGCTGCTCGCTACTTGACCGCGCCCATCGACAGGCCGCGGACCAGGTGGTTCTGCGCGATCCAGCCGACGATCATCACCGGCAGCGAAGCCAGCAGCGCGGCCGCGGACAGCTGCGCCCAGTACAGGCCTTCACTGGTGATGAACCCGACCAAGAACACCGGGACCGTGCCGGCCCGGGCCGCGGTCAGGTTGACCGCGTAGAAGAACTCCGTCCAGGAGAAGATCACGCAGATCAGCGCGGTCGCCGCGATCCCGGGCGCGACCACCGGCATGATGATCTTGCGCAGCAGCGTCGGCAGGTTGGCGCCGTCGATCCGGCCCGCCTCGATCATCTCGTGCGGTACCTCGAGGAAGAACGACCGCATCATCCAGATGGCCAGCGGCAGGTTCATCGACGTGTACAGGATGACCAGCGCCCACACCGTGTCGAGCAGCTCGGTGTTCTGCGAGATCACGTACAGCGGGATGATCGCCGCCACGATCGGCAGCATCTTCGTCGAGAGGAAGAAGCCGAGCGCGTTCGACGTGCCCTTGACCGGCGCCAGCGACAGCGCGTACGCCGCCGGGACGCCGAAGAGCAGCACCAACGCCGTCGAGATGATCGTGACGAACGCCGAGTTGGACAGGTACGGCAGGAACCCGCCGCTCAGGACGTTGCCGAGCTGTTCGAACGTCGGGGTGAAGAACAGCTTCGGCGGGTCGGTGTAGGCGTCCGCCTCCTGCTTGAACGCGGTGAGGATCATCCACAGCAGCGGGAAGACGAACAGGATCGCGATGATCCAGGTCGCGACGGTCAGCGACCCCTTGCCGTAAGCCCGCTTGCGCGGGGCGACAGTCGTCATTTGATCCCTCCGCTCACCGAGAACGTCCGGAACATCAGGCGCAGCGCGAAGGTCGCGACGATCATCGTCAGGATCACCACGATCACGCCCATCGCCGAGGACTGGCCGACGTCGAAGCCCTCGAACGCGCGCTGGTAGATGTAGTACGGCAGGTTGGTGCTCGCCGTGCCCGGGCCGCCCTGGGTCATCAGGAAGATCGCGTCGAAGCTGTTCACGATGTAGATCGCGCCCAGCAGGGTGGCCAGCTGCAGGAACCGGGACAGGTGCGGCAGGGTGATGAAGACGAACGTCCGCCAGCGGCCCGCACCGTCCACATTGGCCGCTTCGAGGACGTCCTTGGCCTGGCTCTGCAGCCCGGCCAGGATGAGCAGCATCATGAACGGCGTCCACTGCCACACGATCTGCGCCATCACCGCGGCCAGCGGGAACTCCGAAAGCCAGTCGGTGTCGGTGCCGAAGACGAAGTGCAGCAGCCCGTAGGTCGGGTCGAACATCGTCGTCTTCCACAGCAGCGCGCCGGCCGCCGGCAGGATCAGGAACGGCGTGATCAGCAGCGTCCGGACCACGCCGCGGCCGAGGAACTTGCGGTCGAGCAGGATCGCCAGGCCCAGGCCGAGCAGAAGCGCGACGAACACGCACACCACGGTCAGTACCACCGTGTTGAGCAGCGCGACCAGGAACGTCGTGTCGCTGAAGACGTCGATGTAGTTGTCCAGGCCGACGAAGTGCCGCGAGCCGGGCCGGACCAGGTTCCACGACTGGAACGAGTAGAACACGGTGAGCAGGAACGGCAGCTGCGTCACCGCGATGACGAAGATCAGCGCGGGCAGCAGCGGCAGCCGCCGCTTGGCCGCGGTGCTCAGGCCGCGTTTCTCTTCGACCTTCGCGTGGGAGGTGGACGTGGGGGCATCTACGGAGAGCGTGGACATCACTGCACCGCCTTGTAGGAGTCGCCCACCGTCTGGGCGTAGTCCTGGGACTGCTTCAGGGCGTCTTCGACGGACTCGCGGCCGGCGATCGCGGCCGACAGCTGCTGGCTCACCCGGGTGCCCAGGTCCTGGAACTCGGGGATGCCGACGAACTGGATGCCGGGGTAGGGCACCGGGTTCGCCATCACCTTCTGCTGGTTCGCGTCCGCGATACCGTCGAGCGTGGGCTTCGCGTAAGCCTTCGCCGCGTCGGCGTACTCGGGGATGGCGTACGTCGACTGGCGGACGCCCGGCGGGACGCGGTTCCACCCGTAGGTGTGGCCGACCTTCTGCACGTAGGCCTTGTCGGTCATCCAGGCCATGAACTTCCAGGCCGCGTCCTTGTCCTTGGCGACCTTCGGGATGCCGAGGGCCCAGGTGTAGAGCCAGCCGCTGGCTTGGGTCTTGACGACCGGCGCGGGTGCGTAGCCGGACTTGCCGACGATCTTGCTGCTGGACGGGTCCTCGTTGGTCCCCGCCATGACCGTGGCGTCGTACCACATCGCCGCGTTGCCCTGCGTGTAGCGCGTGCCGCACTCGGAGAACCCGGCGCTGGAGGCACCGACCTCGCCGTGGTCGCGGATCAGGTTGACGTAGAAGTTCGCGGCTTCTTTGAACTCCGGCGACGTCAGCTTGGCGTTCCAGTCCTTGTCGAACCACTGAGCGCCGAAGGTGTTGGCCACCGTGGTGAACGGCGCGAGGCTCTCACCCCAGCCCGGCTTGCCGCGCAGGCAGATGCCGGCCACGCCGTTCGCCTTGTCGTCGAGCTTCGCGGCGAAGTCCGCGATCTGCGGCCAGGTCGGCTTGGCCGGCATGGTGATCCCGGCCTTGTCGAAGAGGTCCTTGCGGTAGGCCAGGAACGACGACTCGCCGTAGAACGGCACCGCGTACATCTGGTTCCGGTACGACAGCGACTGCTTGATGCTGGGGATGAAGTCGCCTTCGTCGTAGCCCGGGGTGGCCGCCATGTGCGGTTCGAGGTTCTCGAGCCAGCCGTTGGCCGCCCACTGCGGGGCCTCGTAGTTGCTGATCATGACGACGTCGAACTCGCCGCCTTCGGTGGCGGTCGACGCGGTGATCTTGGCGCGGGCCTGGTTTTCCGGCAGGGACACGAACTTCAGCCCGATGCCGGTGGCCTTCTCGAACTCCGGCGCGAGCGCGATCGCGTCCTTCATCTGCGGGTTCGCGACGATGGCGATGACGAGCGTGCTGCTGCCGGTGCCGATCGAGCCGGCGCCCGCGCAGCCGGTGGCCAGCAGCGACGTCGCCGCGAGGAGGGTGAGGAGCTTACGCACGGCCACCTCCGGGGAGTACCTGCACCTTGAGGCCCGAGCCGCTGCGCATCTTGGCCAGCGCCTCGGGGTACTGCTCCAGCGGCAGGGTGTCGGTGAGCAGCGCGCCGGTGTCGATCGCGCCGCTCGCGACGAGGTCGAGGGCGGCGCCGAAGCTGTGCAGCACGGCCATCGAGCCGACGACGGTGATCTCGTCGTTGTAGATGCGGAACGGCGAAAGCGCGACGCGGGCTTCGGCCGGGGCGACACCGAAGACGAGCAGCCGTCCCCCGCGCCGGATCGAGTCGAAGGCCGCTTCGATGGCAGGGGCGGCGCCGGTGCAGTCGACGGCGACGTCGAACTTCTCGCCGTTCAGGTCGCTGACGTCCTTCGCGGTGGCGACGGCGCCGAGGCTTTGCGCACGCGGCAGCCGGGCTTCGTTGCGGTCGACCACCGTGACCTGCGCGCCCGAGCGCTGCAGCAGCTGCTGCATGATCAGGCCCATGGTCCCGGCACCGACGACGAGGAAGCGTTCACCGGCTTCGACACCGACACGGCGAACACCGTGCACGGCGCAGGAAACCGGCTCGACCAGCGCGCCCTGTTCCCAGCTCATCGTGTCGGGCATGCGGTAGCAGGTGGACGACGGCACGGCGACGTACTCGGCGAAGGCGCCGTTGACGGTGTCGCCGGTGGCGCCCCAGTTCGCGCAGAGGTTGCCGTGGCCGGCGCGGCACGGGCCGCAGTAGCCGCAGAACAGGGACGGGTCGACGGCCACGCGGTCGCCGACCTTCCACTCGCCCGGCACGTCCGCGCCGAGCTCGACGATCTCCCCGGCGAACTCGTGCCCGGGGACGATGGGGTACGGCGTGGGCGGGAAGTGCCCGTCCGCGATGTGCAGGTCGGTGCCGCAGATGCCGCACGCTCCGACCTTGACGACGACCTGACGTTCCCCGGGTTTCGGATCGGGCACCTCGCCGACCCTGATCTCACCGGGCCGGTCGACGATGGCGGCGCGCATGCCTTGCCCCTTCCTCGCGCTCAAATGAGCAACATTGACCTATGGCGTCGAGAACATGTGAAGGCATTACAGGTCTGACGTCGGTATTACGTCAACCTTTCGGCTGGATTTCGCGCTATTATGCTCATATGAGCGCCACTAAGAAGCAGCCGTCGTTGACTGAGGCGTTACTGCTCGCCACCGTCGCCCGGCGCTTCTACGTGCAGGGACGCTCCAAGCTGGAGATCGCCGACGAGTTCGGCGTCAGCCGGTTCAAGGTGGCACGGATGCTCGACACGGCCATGGAATCCGGCCTGGTCAGAGTGGAGTTCTCGCTACCGGCACCGGTGGACCTGGCGTTGTCCGACGAGGTGCGCTCGGCGTACGGCCTGGAGCGCGCCCTGGTGCTCGAACGCTCAACCGAGCGCGAGCCGAAGGAGGTCGTCCGGGCGAAGATCGGCTCGCTGGCGGCCCGGTTGCTGGAGGAGATCGCGGCGCCGTCGGACGTCATCGGGCTGTCGTGGGCGCGGTCGGTGAACGCCATGGCGGAGGCGGTCCGGGCCCTGCCGCGGTGCCCGATCGTCCAGCTCTGCGGGGTGCAGGCCGGGATGGACATGCGCGGCCGCTCGGTGGAGACGGTCAGCCGCGTGACCTCGGTCTCCGGCGGCGACGCGTACCCGATCTTCGGCCCGCTGGTGCTCCCCGACCGCCGGACGACCGAGACGCTCCGGCGTCAGCCGGGGATCGCGGAGACGTTCGGCCAGTTCCGCAACCTGACGAAGGCGGTGGTCAGCATCGGCGCGTGGCAGCCGGGCGAGTCGACGGTGTACGACGCGCTGGACGAAGCCGAGCGCGCGGCGATCGCGGCTCGGGGCGCGACGGCGGAGGTCGCGGCGCGGCTGTTCGACGCGTCCGGCAACGCGTTGTCGACCGGCCTGGCCCACCACGTCCTGGCGATCAGCCACGAGGAGCTGATGGCGGTCCCGGAGGTGATCGCCCTGGGCTACAGCAGGCCGAAAGCCGCGGCGGTGGACGCGGTTCTCCGGTCCGGCATGGTCTCGACGTTGATCACCGACGCCGCGGCGGCAGTGCCGTTGCTGGCTCTGGCGGCGAAGAACCCGCCCCGCTGATCACGCGAGACCCGCCTCCGATCACGCGAGTTCCGCCCTTGATCACGCGAGTTCCGGGTTGCGGCCCTACTCCCCCGGGCGTACGGCCGCCTCCTCGGTGTACTCCGGCGGGCGCAAACCCGGTCTCGGCGGGTCCGGGGCGAAACCCGGGTCGCGCCCGATGTGCCCGCGGCCGCGCCCGGCGAGCCTGGATCCCGTGACCTCCAAGACTTCTCCCCGCTGGCGCCAGGCCGTCGTCTGGCTGCACGTCGTGTCCTCGGTGGCCTGGATGAGCCAGGCCCTCGCCCTCGTCGTCCTGATGTCGCTCACCCTCACCCACGCCGCCCAAGCACCGGCCGCGACGTCGATGGCCGAAGAACTCGACTCCGTGCTGCTCGCGCCGATGGCGAACGTCTCCGCGTTCACCGGCTTGCTGCTCGCCGGCGCGACGGCGTGGGGCTTCTTCCGGCACTGGTGGGTGCTCACGAAGTTCGTCCTGACGCTGGCGCAGCTCTACGCCGGGATCTTCCTGCTCTCCCCCGCCCTGCGGGAGTCCGTGGACACCGCGACCGGCACGTGGGTGCAGGTCGCCGGGACCTCGCTCATGGCGAGCGCGCTGGCCTTCCAGGCCTGGCTCTCGGTCGCGAAACCGTGGAAGAAGACGTCGTGGTCGCCGGCCGCGAAGCCGCCCACCGCACCGACCTGGGTGTTCGTGGCGGGCATCGGCGCACCGGCCGTGGACGTCGCCGCCGGGATCGCCCTCGGCTACCCGCTGCCCGCGGCGGAGCTGGTCATGCTGATCGTGTTGCTCGGGTTTGAGCGGCGACGACGTCGTCGCCGTGCTCGGCGGCCCAGCGCCCGAAGCCCTCGATCGGCCCCAGCAGCGTCCTCCCCAACGACGTGAGCGCGTACGCGCCTTCGCGCCGCTCGACGAGACCGTCGAATTCCAGGCGCCGCAGGGTTTCCGTCAGCACCTTCGCGCTGATCCCGCCGATGGCGCGCCGCAGGTCGACGTGCCGCCGCGGACCATCTCGCAACGCCCAGACCACCACCGGGTTCCACGTGTTGGCGACCAGGTCGAACGCGAGCCGCGTCCGGCAATCCGCGAGGAAGTCCATGGTTACCGTTCGGTTCCTTCCCGGGTTCCTACCGTCGTACTGGTACCAGCCAAGCACAAGGAGGACGCATGCGGATCGGGATCTTCGGCACGGGCGGGATGGCGGACGCGCTCGGCACGCAGTGGGCGCGGGCGGGGCACGAACTGATGGTGAGCGGCCGGTCCGACGCAAGCCCGTTGGCCGCGCGGCTCGGAGCGTCCACCGGCACCTGGCAGGAGACGGCCGCCTTCGCCGACGTGCTGCTCCTGGCGGTTCCGGCCGCGGCGATCGGCGAGGTGCTCGCCGAGGCGGGCCCGCTGACCGGGAAGGTGCTGGTGGACTGCACCAACGACCCGAGCCTGACCGGCACCCCGGTGGCGTCGCGGATCACCACCGAAGCCGCCGTGGTGAAGGCGTTCAACCTGGCCCACGTCGACGTCTGGCGGATGACCCCACCGGTGTTCGACGGCCGCCCCCTGTCGGTCCCGCTGTGCGGCGACGACCCGGCGGCGCTGGAGGCGGTGAGCACCCTGGTCCGTGACGCCGGCGCGCGGCCGGTGCCGGCAGGCGGTCTCGACCGGGCAGCGCTGTTGGAGGCCACGGCGGCGTTCGTCATCGGGCTGTGGTTCGCGGGCGAAGACGCCCAGGCGATCCTGACCCCGGTTTCGTGAGGGGTGCCCGGGGAGCTAGTGCGCACCCACCTCGTTCACCCGGACCACCGCCATCCCGGCCTCGTCGGACGCGGCCAGGTCGACCTCCGCGCTGATGCCCCAGTCGTGGTCGCCCGCCGGGTCGTCGAAGATCTGGCGCACCTTCCACACGTCCGGCAGCTGCTCGATCAGCAGCAGCGCCGGGCCGCGCGCGTCCGGGCCGGTGCCGAGCGTCTCGTACTCCTCGAAGTAGCCCTCGATCGCTTCCTGCCACGCCTCGGCGTCCCAGCCGGACGCCGCGTCGAGCTCGCCGAGCACGTTCCACGCCCGGCGCCCGAACAGCTCGACCCGGCGGAACAGCTCGTTGCGCACCAGGACGCGGAAGGCGCGCTCGTTGCGGGTGACGGCCGGCGGCTCGGACGGCGGCCGCTTCGAGACCGGGCCCTCTTCGTCCGGGTGGCGCAGGGCTTCCCACTCGTCGAGCAGGCTGGAGTCGACCTGCCGGACGAGCTCGCCGAGCCACTCGATGAGGTCCTGCAGCGGCTCGGTCTTCGCCTCGTCCGGGACCGTGTGGCGCAGGGAGTCGTAGACGTCCGTGAGGTAGCGCAGCACCAGGCCCTCGGACCGGGCCAGCTGGTAGAAGCCGATGTACTCGACGAAGTTCATCGCGCGCTCGTACATGTCCCGCACGACCGACTTCGGCGACAGCTCGTAGTCGTCGACCCACGGGTGGCCCTGCCGGTAGCTGTGGAACGCGCCCTGCAGCAGCTCCTCGAGCGGCTTCGGGTAGCTGACGTTCTCCAGCAGCTCCATCCGCTCGTCGTACTCGATGCCTTCGGCCTTCATCGCCTGCACGGCCTCGCCGCGCGCCTTGAACTGCTGCTGCGAGAGCACCGGCCGCGGGTTGTCCACCGTGGATTCCACAGTGGACACGACGTCGAGCGCGTAGCTCGGCGACTCGAGGTCGAACAGCTCGATCGCGGCCAGCGCGAACGGCGAAAGCGGCTGGTTGAGCGCGAAGTCGAACTGCAGGTCGACGGTGAGCCGGATGATCCGGCCCTGTTCGTCCGGTTCGGACAGTCGTTCGACGACGCCGGCAGCGAGCAGGGCCCGGTAGATCGCGATGGCGCGCAGGATGAGCTTGCGCTGCGACGCGCGGTCCTCGTGGTTGTCCTCGAGCAGGTGCCGCATCGAGTCGAACGCGTTGCCCGGCCGCGAAATCACGTTCAGCAGCATCGAGTGCGTGACCTTGAAGCTGGACGTCAGCGGCTCCGGGTCGGCGGCGATGAGCCGGTCGAACGTGCTCTCGGTCCAGTTGACGAACCCCTCCGGGGCCTTCTTCCGGACGATCTTCTTTTTCTTCTTCGGGTCGTCGCCCGCCTTCTCCAGCGCCTTCGCGTTCTCGACGACGTGGTCGGGGGCCTGCACCACGACGTAGCCGTCGGTGTCGTAGCCCGCGCGCCCGGCCCGGCCGGCGATCTGGTGGAACTCGCGGGCCTTGAGGTGGCGCTGGCGGACGCCGTCGTACTTCGTCAACGCGGAGAAGACGACCGTCCGGATCGGCACGTTGATGCCGACGCCGAGCGTGTCGGTCCCGCAGATCACCTTGAGCAGCCCCGACTGGGCCAGGGTCTCGACCAGCCGGCGGTACTTGGGCAGCATCCCGGCGTGGTGGACGCCGATGCCGTGGCGGACCAGCCGCGAGAGCGTCTTGCCGAAGCCGGCGGCGAACCGGAAGTCGCCGATCAGCTCGGCGATGGCCTCCTTTTCGGCCTTCGACGTCACGTTGATGCTCATCAGCGTCTGCGCCCGCTCGATGGCCGCGGCCTGCGAGAAGTGCACGACGTAGACCGGCGCCTGGCCGCCGTTGAGCAGCTCGGACATGGTCTCGTGCAGCGGCGTCAGCGCGTACCGGAAGGTCAGCGGCACCGGGCGCTGCGCCGACGTGACCACGGCGGTCGGCTTGCCGGTGCGGCGGGTGAGGTCCTTCTCGAAGAAGGACACGTCGCCCAAGGTCGCCGACATCAGGACGAACTGGGCCTTCGGCAGCTCGAGGATCGGCACCTGCCAGGCCCAGCCGCGGTCGGGCTCGGAGTAGAAGTGGAACTCGTCGGCGACGACCTGCCCGACCGGGGCGTCCGCACCGAACCGCAACGCGATGTTCGCCAGGATTTCGGCCGTGCAGCAGATGATCGGGGCGTCCGGGTTGACGCTGGAGTCGCCGGTCATCATCCCGACGCTGTCGGCGCCGAAGATGTCGATGAGCTGGAAGAACTTCTCCGAAACGAGGGCTTTGATGGGCGCGGTGTAGTAGCTGCGGCGGCCCTGGGCGAGCGCGGTGAAGTGCGCGCCGACGGCGACGAGGCTCTTCCCGGAGCCGGTCGGCGTCGAGAGGATGACGTTCGATCCGGAGACGACCTCCATCACCGCCTCCTCCTGCGCCGGGTACAGCTCGATGCCCCGTTCGGCCGTCCAGGTCGTGAAGGCTTCGAAGAGGGCGTCAGCGTCGGCGGGGTCGGGATCCGCAGGCAGGAGGTCTGTGAGAGTCATCAGGCGTCCATCGTGCCATCCGCTCGTCGCAAAGTCGGCAGGGGCGATCGCATCGCGAGTGGGAAACCCGTAGGCTTCGCGGTACCGCGCATCGACTGGAGCATACTTCCGGTCTCGCGCGCACACGGGCGGTAATCCGGAGGGCTTAGGAATGGCACAGGACATCATCCCGATCGAACTCGGCCTGCCGCAGGGCGACGTCGTCACCCTGTGGGCGCCGCGCTGGCGGGAAGACGGCGAGGAGTGGGAAGCGTTCCTCGGCGACGAGGACGACCTGTACGCCTTCGCCGACGCCGCTCACCTGGCCGCGTTCGTCCGCACGTCCGAGAGGCACGACCTGCTGGACCACCCGGCCTGGGACGCGGTGCCGTCGCTGAACGTGCCGGAGCTGATCCCGGACGAGGACCACACGTACGACCTCGTCGGCGTGCCGGAGCTCGTCGCCGAGGAGCCGGACGTCTGGCACATCGCGGAGCTGGCGGAGATCGTCGGCATCGTGCGGTCGCTCGCCGACGTTTGCGACCTCGAAGAGGTCCACGAGATCCTCGACTCGACCGAGGGCTTCTCGCTGCTCGACCAGGGCACGCTGCCGTTCACCGGAAGCGTCGGCGCCCAGGTGTGGAACGACCTGTCCGAGACGGTGTCGCAGAAGTGGGACACCGTGCTCGACGCGATCGACGGCCTGGTGACCCAGCCGGAGGTCGACGAGAAGGTGCTGGAGCAGACGGCCGAGGAGCTGGCGGCGTTCCACGAGGAGTCCGCGGAGGCCGAGGCCGGCGCCGAGGGCGAAGAGGACCTCGAGGCGCTGGACTCCGATTCTCCGGAGTCGGACGACGACCCGGTCGAGGACGAGGGCCCGGTCGGCTTCTGGGCCGAGGTCGGCATCGACCCGATCAAGATCATCACGTCCGGCGCGGAGTACTACACGCTGCGCTGCTACCTCGACGACGCCCCGGTGTTCCTGGGCAGCGAGGGCGAGATCGACGTGTTCACGTCGACGGGCGCGCTCGCCCGGGCCCTGGCGGACGGCAAGGACCTGGCCGACACGGATCTGGCCGACGTGTCCACGTGGGACGAGGTCCTGGCGAAGGCGACGGCGGGCGAGCTCGAGATCGAGGTCGACCCGGAGAACACGTACGTCCTGACGGGCCTGGACGCCGACATCGCGGAGGGCCCGGAGGCGATCGACCCGACCCAGCTGGAGCTGGCGGTCGAGCTGATCACGGACGCGGCGGAGTGGGCGGGCGACGACACGGCCGAGACGGCACTGGCGGGCAACGAAAGCCTGGGCTGGCTGGTGTCCTTCGTCCTCCGCCCGGACCCGACGCGCCTGGAGCCGTCGGCGCCGTTCGACGCGGAGCAGGGCGCGTGGCGCAAGCTCGTCGAAACTTTCGAGAACCGCCTGACGGTGGCTTGAGTTTTTGGTCCGGCGAAGGCCGCCTCCCGCAGGTCGGGGAGGCGGCCTTCGCCGTGTCAAGGCTCGTCGCGTTCCGCGCGGACCGGAACCACCAGCACCGCCAGGGCCGGGAACACCGCCGCCACGCAGAAGGCGAGTGCGTACCTGCTGTCGCCGATCACCAGGCCCAGCAGCGGCGGGGTCAGGGAGGCCGCGATGTTCTGGCCCGTGTTCTGCGTGCCCATCGCGCGCCCGGACCACGCCAAGCCCGCCAGCTCGGCCGAAGCCGTGAAGCCCAGGCCGTTGTCCGCCACCGTGATCACCCCCGCCAGGGCCAGCGCCAGCAGCACCAGCCAGGGCCACGAAACGTCCCCGAGCGCGACCAGCAACATGACCAGGCAGCTCGAAACCGCCAGCTGACGCATCGGGCGCAGGCGGCTGCCGACCCGGTCCGACCACCAGCCCGACCCCAGGCGCCCGGCAGCGCCCAGCACCTGGACCACCGCCAGGTACCAGCCCGCCGACAGCGGGCTCCAGTGCTGCACCGCCACCAGGTACACCGGCGCGAACGCCGACACCGCGAACTGCGGCACCACCAGCAGCGCGCTCGCCCCGTGCACCCGCCACAGCGTCGCGTGCCGGTACGGCGAAGGCGGCTTCTCCCCTGAAGCCGGGCGAGGCGGCCGGGGCGGGTCCGTCACCAGCCACGCCACCAGCAGCGCCACCGCGATCGCCAGCCCGGCCGGCAGCAGGATCGCCGCCCGGAAGCCGAAGTGCGCGGCCAGCGGGGGCAGGCCCAACGCGGCGACGCCCACGCCGAGCGGCTGGGCCGTCTGGCGGATCCCCATCGCCACGCCCCGCTCGGACTTCGCGAACCAGCCCATCACGACGCGACCGCTCGCCGCGTTCACCGAAGCCGTACAGGCGCCGGCCGCCAAAAACACCCCAAAGAGGAGCCCGACCGGGTGATTTCCTACCCCGGCGTACACCAGGAGTAACCCCGAGACGCCCAGGCCCAGCGCCATGATGAGGCGCTCTCCGTAACGGTCCGCAGCCGCGCCCCACACGATCAGGGTGAACAACAGCCCGATGCTGGGTGCCGCGACGACCGTGCCGGCCTCGGCCAGCGTCAGCCCCTCGGCGGCGCGCATGGCGGGGACCAGGAACGGGATGCCGTAGAGGAACGAGCAGCTCGCGGTCTGCGCGGCGAGGCCGAGCGCGAGGATGAGCCACCGCTGTGAACTCGTCCGAAGCTGCTCGTCCGCACCGCTTCCGACCTGCGCCATCTTCGCCACCGTCCCAAACTATGGGAAGTTATTCCTACATGGTGAACGATAGTTGGCACGGCTAAGGACCGCAACCACGTTGCGGTCCTCGGCGGGGAGGTCAGGTCAGCGCGGCGTACCCGGGCTTGATGACGTCGTCGATCAGCGCGAGCCGGGCGTCGAAATCGATGAACGCGGATTTCATCGCGTTGATGGTGAACCAGCGGAAGTCGTCGACACCATAGCCGAACGTCTCGTGCAGCGCGGCGAATTCGCTGGTCATCGTGCATCCGCTCATCAGCCGGTTGTCCGTGTTCACGGTCACCCGGAAGCGCAGCTTGGCGAGCAGGCCGATGGGGTGCTCGGCGAGCGAGCGGACGGTGCCTGTTTGGACGTTCGACGTCGGGCAGATCTCCAGGGGGATGCGGCGGTCGCGGACGTACGCGGCCAACCGTCCAAGGTGGACCGTGCCGTCCAGGTCGGTCTTGACGTCCTCGGCGATGCGCACGCCGTGCCCGAGCCGCTCGGCGCCGCAGTGCTGAATCGCTTCCCAAATGGACGGCAAACCGAAGGCTTCGCCCGCGTGAATGGTGAAGTGCGCATTGTTCTGACGCAGATATTCGAACGCGTCGAGATTGCGGGTCGGCGGGAATCCGTCCTCGGGACCGGCGATGTCGAACCCGGCCACCCCGGCGTCCCGGTAGCGGACGGCCAGGTTCGCGATCTCGAGCGCCCGGGCGTGCTGGCGCATCGCGCAGAGCAACGTCGCGACGCGGATGGTGCCCCCGTTCGCGGCCACTCGCCGGGTGCCCTCCGTGAACCCCGCCTGGACAGCCTCGACCACCGCATCGAGTGACAGACCGCGTTCGACGAACAACTCCGGTGCGTAGCGCACCTCGGCGTAGACGACGCCGTCGGCGGCCAGGTCCTCCACCGCCTCCGCGGCGACCCTGACCAGGGATTCCTCCGTTTGCATCACTCCGCAGGTGTGCGCGAACGTCTCGAGGTAGGAAACGAGTGAGCCGGAGTCGGCCGCACGGCGGAACCAGGTGCCCAGCTCGGCCGGGTCGGTGGTGGGCAGACCGGCATAACCGGTCGTGTCGGCGAGCTCGGCGACGGTCGCCGGGCGCAGGCCGCCGTCGAGGTGGTCGTGCAGCAGCACCTTGGGCGCGCGGCGGAGTGTCTCGGTGGGCAGAACAGGGCTTTCGTCAGGCATCCCCCAACGGTAACCTCGTTGTCATTCCCCTACATGGCCGTAACTCTCAGGCTCGGGCTAACCCTCAGCGTTGAGGATCACGTCCCGAATCGGCCATCCGGGGGCAGCCTCCGCAATAGCCTCTTCACGGGGGCCATACAGACAGCAATTTTTGCAATCGATAAGCTTCGTGGCACGTCCCTCCATTTCCCCGCCGACGAAGGACACACAGCAGTGACCACTGACAACCACATTGCCGCCCCGTCCTTCGACCGGATGCGCAACATGCTGGTGCGCGCGGCCGAAGTGCGTGAGAGCGAGCAGCAGCAGATCTTCGACGCGCTCGACGACATCTACGCCCGCCTCGCGCCGGTGGACTCGCTGGGCGCGGTCCGCAAGCGGCTCTCCGAGATGCCCGACCGCACCGAGGTCAGCGTCCTGGCCGAGCGCCTCGACGAGACGATGTCCCGCCTCGAGGCGCAGGACGCGGCCATCGCCGCTCTGACCCGCGCGGTCGAGAGCATCGTCGACAAGCTCGCCAAGCCCTTCGCGCAGCTCGACGGCCGCCTCGACGGCGTCGCCGCGCGCTTCGAGGGCGTCGCGGGCCGGATGGACGGGCTCGAGGACAAGCTTCAGAACATCCACCGCCGGATCGACGAGGTGGGCGGGCACCTCGACAAGCAGGACGCGAAGATCGAGTCGCTGCCGCAGTCGGTCACCGGCCCGGTCCGCGAGCGGATCGAGCAGACCGAGGCGGCGCTGCGCGAGCGCGTCGACCACGCCGACCACGAACTGCGGGGCAAGGTCGACGAGCTGAGCCGCGTCACGCAGGAGCGCGTCGGCGAGCTGGGCCGCACCACGCACGAGCGGATCGACGCCAACACCGAGGCGCTCAAGGTCGCGCTGACCGAGACCGGCGAGATGATCGACGCGTCCGACCGGCTGGAGAACCTGGGCAACCGGCTCGAAACGGTCACCACCCGCCTGGACGACCTGGCCTCCCGCCTCGACAAGGTGGAGGACGGCTTCCTGTCCGGCATCGGCGACCTCGACGGCGCGCTCAAGGCGGGGCTGTCGAAGGTCGAGGGCACGCTGTCGAAGCAGCCGGACACCGACTCGGTGGACTCGCTGGTCCGCAAGAGCAACGACGAGAGCGTCCGCCGCATCGGCGGCCAGCTCGACGAGGCGATGGCGACGTTCGCGGAGCTGATGCTCGGTGGCGGCCCGGCGGTCCAGCAGATCTCCCCGCCCCCGCCGGCGCCGCGCCAGCCGCGCCGCAGCTCCCGCAACGGCCGCGCCCCGAAGCCGGCCGACGTGAAGGGCAAGACGGGCGAAGGCTCCGAAGAACCCACGGAGTAGGACTCACGCACGAAAAAGGCCCCCGCCGGATCCCGGCGGGGGCTTTCTCATGCTTCAGACGTCACTCGGACGGGTGATCATCTTCGCGACGATCATCACAGCCGAGCTAGCCGCGGATCGTCTCCACGACGATCGGGCCCGGCTCGGGCGCCGACGAAGCGATCGTGAAGCCGCCCTCGAGAGCGGACAGCGCCGCCGGGACCGCGTCGGGTGTGTCCGTGTGAAGTTCCAGCAGCGGGTCACCCTCGGAGACGCGGTCCCCCGGCTTGGCCAGGCACAGGATGCCCGCCGCGGCCTGGACCGGATCCTCCTTGCGGGCCCGGCCCGCGCCGAGGCGCCATGCCGCGACGCCCACCGCGTACGCGTCCAGCGAAGCCAGCACGCCCGAAGCCGGAGCGACGACCGTGTGCACGTGAGAGGGCGAAGGCAACGGCGCCGACGGGTCGCCGCCCTGGGCCGAGATCATCCGGCACCAGACTTCGTATGCCTCACCCGAAGCCAGCACCGCGGCCGGGTCCACGTCGAGACCGGCGAGAGCCAGCATCTCCCGCGCCAAGGCGAGCGTCAGTTCGACGACGTCCGCGGGGCCGCCGCCCTGGAGCACGTCGACCGACTCCGCGACCTCCACCGCGTTCCCGACCGCCCGGCCCAGCGGGACGTTCATGTCGGTCAGCAACGCCGTCGTCGGGACGCCGTGGTCGGCACCGATCGAGGTCAAGGCACCAGCCAGCGCCCGCGCCTGGTCGAGGGTCTTCATGAACGCGCCCGACCCGAACTTCACGTCCAGGACCAGCCCGGACGCGCCTTCGGCGATCTTCTTGCTCATGATCGAGCTGGCGATCAGCGGGATCGACTCCACCGTCGACGTCACGTCCCGCAGCGCGTAGAGCTTCTTGTCGGCCGGCGCCAGCCCGGACGTCGCCGCGCAGACCACGGCGCCGACGTCCTCCAGCTGGGCGAGAATCTCCGAAGTGGACAGTGCGGCCCGCCAGCCCGGGATCGACTCCAGCTTGTCGAGCGTCCCGCCCGTGTGGCCGAGCCCGCGCCCGGACAGCTGCGGCACCGCCGCACCGCACGCCGCCACCAGCGGCGCCAGCGGCAGCGTGATCTTGTCGCCGACGCCGCCCGTCGAATGCTTGTCGACAGTGGGCCGGGAAACGGAAAGCGACAGCCGCTCGCCGGACTCGATCATCGCGTGCGTCCAGCGGGAGGTCTCGGCCGAAGTCATCCCCCGCAGGAAGATCGCCATGGCCAGCGCCGACATCTGCTCTTCGGCGACCTCACCGCGTGTGTAGGCGTCGACGACCCAGTCGATCTGCTCGTCGGAAAGCGTGCCGCCGTCCCGCTTCGTCCGGATGACGTCGACCGCCGCGAACCCGCTCACGGCAGGTCGTCCGGGCCGAAGGCGTCCGGCAGGACGTCGGACATCGGCAGGATCCCGCTCGGCGTGTCCACCAGGCAGGAAGACCCGCCCAGCTCGAACAGGATCTGCCGGCAGCGTCCGCACGGCATCAGCAGGTCACCCGCGCCACTGCGGCACGCCACGGCGACCAGGCGCCCGCCGCCGGACAGCCGCAGCTGCCCGGCCATCGTGCACTCCGCGCACAGCCCGAGCCCGTAGGAAGCGTTTTCGACGTTGCACCCGGTCACCACCCGGCCGTCGTCGACGATCCCGGCCACCCCCACGTGCAGGCCAGAATATGGCGCGTACGCATGGGAAGCGGCCTCGATCGCGCGAGAGCGGAGCGCATCCCAGTCTACTGTGGACATCAGTCTTCACCCCGCCGGTACGGCTGGCCGTCGGCCTTCGGCGGCCGCAACCGCTGCGAAGCCACGGCCAGCACGATGAGTGTCACGAAGTGCGCGGTGTACGGGATCAGGTCCGACGGCAGCGTGTCGTTGGCCCAGTAGATCGCGTACAGCACGCCCGCGCCGACGACACCGAGCCCGGCCGCGATCCACTGCTTCCGGAACAGCTGCACGACGACGATCACGGCGACCAGGATCACCGCGCCGTACAGCAGCGCGAGCACCGCTTCGCCGCCGCCGGCGAGCTGCAGGCCGTCCGCGTAGCCGAACAGCGCCGCGCCGCCGAGCAGGCCGCCCGGCCGCCAGTTGCCGAAGATCATCGCCGCGAGGCCGATGTACCCGCGGCCGTTCGTCTGGTTCTCCAGGTAGTCCGCGCCGCCGCGCAGCAGCACCAGCGAGGCGCCACCCATGCCGGCGAACGCGCCCGAGATGATCACGGCGACGTACTTGTGCAGGTACACGTTCACGCCGAGGGACTCGGCCGCGACTGGGTTCTCGCCGCAGGACCGCAGCCGCAGGCCGAAGCGGGTCCGCCAGAGCACCCAGAAGCTCACCGGCACCAGGATGATCGCGAGCATCGTCAGCGGCGCCACCTCGGTGACCAGGCCGCGCAGGATGCCGGCGACGTCGGAGATCCCGACGCGCTGCTGCTTCTCCAGGTCGCCCAGCCAGTCCGACAGGAACGTCGCCGAGTAGGTGTCGAACTTCGGCACCACCGGCGACTGCCGCGGGTTGCCCGAGATCGGCGCGAAGATCAGGTTCGCCAGGTACTTCGTGACGCCGAGGCCGAGCAGGTTGATCGCGACGCCGGAGACGATGTGGTTGACGTTGAACGTCACCGTCGCCACCGCGTGCAGCAGCCCGCCCAGTGCGCCGAACAGCAGCGCGGCCAGCAGGCCGGACCACGCGCCGCCGTAGTACGAACCCCAGGCGGCGCCCCAGGTCCCGAGGATCATCATGCCCTCGAGGCCGATGTTGACCACGCCCGCGCGCTCGGCCCAGAGGCCGCCCAGCGCGCACAGCAGGATCGGCAGGGCCAGGCGCAACGCCGTCTGCGCGGTGTTGGACGACGTCAGCGCGGCGACGCCGGTGGAGTAGGACGCCGTCGAGACGACGGCGATGGCGACCACGGCCCAGATCACCCCGCGCAGCCAGCCGGGTACCCGGCCCCGCTTGCGCTGCACCGGCATGGTCGAGCCGGATTCGGGAGCGACGTCGGTGATCACACCGCACCCCCTTCGGCGACCGAGGAACCCTTGCGGCCGGCGAGTGCGCGCCCGACTCTGCGTTGTTCGGCCGCGAGGTCGGCCCGGCGCACGACCTCGTACGCCACGACGACCGACAGCACGATGATGCCCTGCATGATCGTCGCGATCTCCTTGGACACGTTGATCTGCTCCAGCGACACCGCGGAGGTGTCGAGGAACGCCCACAGCAGCGCGCCGAGCGCGATGCCGCCGGGGTGGTTGCGGCCCAGCAGCGCGACCGCGATGCCGGTGAAGCCGTACATCTGGGTCGCGGTGATGCCGTAGCTGTAGTCGCGGCCGAGCAGTTCCGGCATGGCGACCAGGCCGGCGACGCCACCGGAGAGCAGCATCGCGATCAGCGTCATCTTCTTGGCGCTGACCCCGCCCGCGGCGGCCGCGGTGGTGGACTCGCCGGACGCCTTGAGCTCGAAGCCGAACCGGGTGCGGTTGAGCATGAACCAGTAGGCCCCGCCGACGATCGCGGCGATGACGACGAACCCGAACAGCGTGCCCGAGCCGAGCGGGATGCCCGGGATCCGGCCGGACGGCTCGATCACGCGGGTGCCGATGTTGTTGCCCCGCTGCACGCCGAACTGGTCGGCGTTGATGAGGAACGCGATGATGCCGGCGACGATCGCGTTGAGCATGATCGTCGAGATGACCTCGCTGACCCCGCGGGTCACCTTGAGGACCGCCGGGACGGCCGCGTAGGCCATGCCCGCGACGACCGCGACCACCAGGATCGCGAGCACGTGGATGACCGGCGGCAGCTTCATCGCACCGCCGGCGATGGCCGCGACGACGGCGGCGAAGCGGTACTGGCCCTCGACACCGATGTTGAACAGGTTCATCTGGAAGCCGATGGCGACCGCGAGGCCGGACAGGTAGTACACCGTCGCCAGGTTCACCGTGTCGACGGCGGTCGAGCCCTTGAACATCTGGCCGATCATCGTGCCGTACGCCTGCAGCGGGTCGGCCCCGGAGATGATGAGCGCGATCGCCGACAGCAGCACGGCGAACACGATCGCCAGCAGCGGCGGCAGCAGTTTCGTGCGCCAGGAGGTCATTCTTCGTCACCCTCTCCCGCGCCGGTCATCGCGGAGCCCAGTTCCTGCGGCGTCACGGTGGCGGGATCGGCCTCGCTCACGAGGCGCCCGCGCAGCATGACCCGGATCGTGTCGGACAGGCCGATCAGCTCGTCGAGGTCGGCGGAGATCAGCAGCACCGCGAGCCCGGCGGCGCGGGCCTGGCGGATCTGCTCCCAGATCAGCGCCTGCGCGCCGACGTCGACACCGCGTGTCGGGTGCGAAGCCACCAGCAGCACCGGGTTGCCGGACAGCTCGCGCCCGACGATCAGCTTCTGCTGGTTGCCGCCCGAGAGCGCCGCGGCCGGGACATCGATGCCCGGCGTGCGGACGTCGTAGTCGCGGACGATCCGCTCGGTGTCGGCGCGGGCGCCGGCGATGTCGAGCAGCTGTCCCTTCGAGACCGGCTCGCGGGTCTGGTAGCCGAGGATCCGGTTGACCCACAACGGTTGCGTGAGCAGCAGGCTGTGCCGGGTGCGGTCTTCGGCGATGTAGCCGATGCCGGCTTCGCGCCGCGCCAGCGTCCCCGCCTTGGTGAGGTCGCGGGCCTTACCCTCCGCGTCGACCAGCTCGATCGTGCCGCCGGACGGCTTGCGCATGCCCATGATCGTCTCGACGAGCTCGGTCTGGCCGTTGCCCTCGACGCCGGCCACGCCGAGCACCTCGCCCGCGTGCACGGTGAAGGAGACGTCGTCGAGCGCGTTGCGGCCCGAGCCCTCGGCGCCCAGCGTCAGCCCGGTCAGCCGCAGCACGTCCCGGTCGGTGACCGTGGACTCGCGGGTCTCCGGGCTGGGCAGCTCCGAGCCGACCATCATCTCGGCGAGCTGGCGGGAGGTGATGGTCTTCGGGTCGGCGGTGCCGACGGTCGTGCCGCGGCGGATCACCGTGACGGTGTCGGCGATCGCCCGGACCTCGTCGAGCTTGTGCGAGATGAAGAGGAACGTGTAGCCGCCGGCCTTCATCTCCCGCACGGTCTCGAAGAGCGCGTCGACCTCCTGCGGCACGAGGACCGCGGTCGGCTCGTCCAGGATGATGATCTTCGCCCCGCGGTAGAGCACCTTGACGATCTCGACGCGCTGGCGGTCGGCGACGCCGAGCTCCTCCAGCAGCGTCTCCGGCTTGGCGTGCAGGCCGGTCCGCTCGGCGAGCTCGGCCAGCCGCGCGCGGGCGGCCCGGCCGATGCCGTGCAGGGCCTCGGCGCCGAGGAAGACGTTCTCGCCGACGGTCAGGTTGTCGGCGAGCATGAAGTGCTGGTGCACCATGCCGATGCCGGCGCGGATGGCGTCCTGCGGGTTGCGCAGCTTCACCTCTTCGCCGTTGATCGCGATGGTGCCTTCGTCCGGCGGCTGCATGCCGTACAGGATCTTCATCAGGGTGGACTTGCCGGCGCCGTTCTCGCCACAGATGGCGTGCACCTCGCCGGCGGCGACGGTGAGGTTGACGTCGGAGTTGGCCACCACGCCGGGAAAGCGCTTGGTGATCCCGGTCAGCTGGACGGCGGGGGCGCCCCGGTCGGGGACGGCCTCGGCCGGGGCCTCGGCTGTGCTCATGGGCGGGAGAATTCCATATCTCTGGAACGCGCGAGGGGCCCGGAGGGGAAATCCCTCCGAGCCCCGGACACGTTGTGAGTTACTTCTGCGGCTTGTCCGAGACGGTGACGGCGCCCGAGATGATCTGGGCCTTGTAGCCCTCCAGGACGTCCTTGATGTCGTCGACCTTGCCACCGGAGGTGGCGTAGCCGACGCCGTCGACCTTGAGGTCGAACCGCTTCGGAAGGACGGTCAGGTCGCCCTTGGCGACGGCCTGGATGTAGTCGAACACCGCGACGTCGACCCGCTTGAGCATGGACGTGATGATGACGTCCTTGTCGGCCGCGACGGTCTTCTGGTTGTACTGGTCGGAGTCGACCCCGATGGCCAGCGCGTTGCCCGCCTTCGCGGCGTCGAAGACACCCTTACCCGAGGCACCCGCGGCGTGGTAGATGACGTCCGCGCCCTTGGCGATCTCGGCCGCGGCCTTCGCGTTGCCCTTCGGCGGGTCCTGGAACCCGGAGAAGTCACCGGCCGGGGTGAGGTACTCGTCCTCGATCTTGATCTTGGACGAAACGGTCTTCGCGCCCTGCAGGAAGCCGGCCTCGAACTTCTGGATCAGCGGGGTGTTGACACCGCCGACGAAGCCGATGTGGCAGTTCTTGCTCTTGTACGCGGCGGCGACGCCGGCCAGGAACGAGCCCTGCTCCTCGGCGAAGACCAGCGGCGTCACGTTCGGCAGCTGGATCGAGTCGTCGTCGACGATCGCGAACTTGGTGTTCGGGTACTTGGCGGCGACGGCCTTGACCGAATCGGCGTAGGCGAAGCCGACCGCGACGATCGGGTTCAGGCCCTGCGAAGCCATCTGGTCGAGGCGCTGCTGCTTGGCGGACTCGGCCTCGCTGGCGGAGGCGGTGCTTTCGCTGACCGTCGTCACGCCGAGGTCGGACTTCGCCTTGTCGGTCCCCGCGGCGGCGGCGTCGTTGAACGACGCGTCACCCCGGCCGCCGACGTCGAAGGCCAGGCCGATCTTGAGCTGGCTGCCGTCGACCTTGCCACCGGCGGCGGCCGTGCTGCTCGACGCGGCGGGCGCGGCGGGCGGCTTCTGCGCGGTGACGCAGTCCGAGCCACCCGACGAAGGCGCGGCGCTGTTGTTGCTGCTGCCACCGCTCGAGTCCTTGGCGCACCCGGCCAGGGTGAGCACCCCGGCCATGGCCACGGCGGCCAGCGCGGTTCCACGCATGCGACGCAACGTGTGTCTCCCTCCCCGCTGATCCAGCGGATGGTCAAGGGCGCGTCCCGGCCCTACTGCCGGGTCGACCGCCAGACCGTACCCAACGGACAGGAATGCGCCATAGGAAAGGCACGCTACGTAACACAAACGTTTACTCACGAGTCGCGCGTGCGACGAACTGGACACCGAACGTGATCATCGACTCTGCGGGGAGGCGACTTTCGGGGGATTGTTTCGCTTTGGGACGGCGAAAATGCCGGTTCGTGTCACTCAGTGTGCCGGGCTGACCGAAGGGTGGGCCAGCCCGGTCACTCTGTGAGATGACGGGAATGTGAAGTCAAGTGATTCAGCCGCAGGTGAGCCGGGCGGCGGCCCAGTCGCTGCGGTCGTAGGAGTTGCCGTCCCCGCCGTCGGTGACGACCAGCCGCAGGTACCGCGCCCCGTGCAGGTCCGCCGCCAGCGGCAGTGCGGGGTCCTGCCACGTCCGGACGCCGGTGGCCGCCGCCTTCACGCCATCGGCGTAGACCTCGAACGTCGCCGAGCCCTGCTTGTTCGTCGCCTCGCGCTCGTCGTCGACGCCGACGTCCGCGGTGAACGCCGTGCAGCGCCCGCCCAGGTAGAAGACGACTTCGCTGGGTGCGTGCGCGCCGAGGCCCTTCGGGTAGACGACGCCGTTGACGGTCAGCGGCTTCCCGTCGCCGGCGGGGATGCTGCCGTTGGACATGTCCCGCTCGACCGGGCCGTAGCCGTTCTTCTCCGCCGCCCAGCGCAGGTCGCTCGCCCACGCGGACGTGGTGGGCGGCGCCGCCGGCACGGTCAGCTGTTGTTCACCGGTCCAGGTGACCGGCCCGAACCCGAGCGCGCGGTAGGTGACGCCGCCGTGCAGCACCGCCGTCGTGCCTTCGGTCCCGGCGGGCGGGGTGACCCGCCAGCGGCCGGCCGCGGTCTCCCCCGTCCCGAGCACGACGGCCCGCGGCCGCGCCACCTGCTCGACGTGCCACCCGCCGGGCGCGGTGAGCGTCACGCGGGGGTCGAACACCGGGACGCGGGCCTCGTCGGTCGCCGACACCGTGACCTCGAACGGCTGCCCGGCGGGCGTGATCTCGCCCGGGACGCCCGGGACCGGCGACGCCAGCTCGATGCCGGTGCTCACCAGCGGCGCGTTCCGCCACCACGAGCCGCCGGCGTGGACCCGGTAGACGACCGTCGCGTGCGGCGGGACGACCGCGGAGATCCGGCCCGCCGTCTGGAGGTCGCGGTGCGCCCAGAGGTCTCGCGCGGTGTACCCGGCGGCTTTCGCCAGCCCGGCGGCGGCCGCAGTGGTGCCGATCGTGGCACCGGACGTCGTCTCGTTGAACAGCGCGATCGCCACGTCGCCGCCGTCCAGGGGCTTGGCGAAGACCCAGTGTCCGTCCTGGTTGGACAGCACCCGCGCCTGGGCGCCCCGGCGGTCCTGGTCGAGCGCGATGACCTCGGCGTTGCGCAGGACGTCGAAGTTCGCCGCCGACACCTTGCGCAGGTCGGCGCCGATGAGCAGCGGGGCGGCCATCATCGCCCACAGCGAGAAGTGCGAGCGGTACTCCTCGGTCGCCATCCCGCCGTTGCCGACCTCGAGCATGTCGGGATCGTTCCAGTGCCCCGGCCCGGCGTACGGCGCCAGCGGCGCGTTCGCCTTGAGGATCTGGACCATCTTGGCCCAGTTGTCCTTGATGTCGCCGGTGGTCCGCCACAGGTGCCCGACGTCGGCACCCCACGTCCACGGCTTGTTCTCGCCCCACTCGCAGAGCGAGTACACGATCGGGCGACCCGTCTTCTTCAGCGCGTCGCGCATCTTCGTGTAGCGCTCGAGCGCCGGGCGGCCCTGGTTGTTGCAGTTGTCGTACTTGAGGTAGTCGACGCCCCAGTCCGCGAACGTCCGCGCGTCGACGTCTTCGTGGTCGAGCGCACCCGGCTGGGTCTTCGCGCAGGTCAGCGTGCCCGCGCTGGTGTAGATGCCGAACTTGAGCCCCTTCGAGTGGACGTAGTCGGCGAGTGCCTTGATGCCGCTCGGGAACCGGGCCTTGTTCGCCTGCATGCGCCCGTCGGCGTCCCGCTCCGGCTCGGCCCAGCAGTCGTCGACGTTGACGTACTCGTACCCGGCGGCCTTGAGTCCTTTGTCGACGAAGATGTCGGCGGTGTCGCGGATGAGCCGCTCGTCGACGGCGCAGCCGGTGGTGTTCCAGTTGTTGAAGCCCATCGGCGGGGTCAGCGCCAGTCCGTCGGGCAGTGCCTGCGCGGGCGTGACCGACACCACGGGCAGCAGGACCGCGACGGCGATCACCAAGCCGAGTCGTCGCACCAGAACGTCACCCCATCGTGAGAGATCCGATGTTTGCCCGAGCGACGCTAGGGACGGGCTGACAGTTGGTCAATGACAGCCCGAAACTACCAGCCGTTTGGCGTAGAGCATCAGATATCAGATCTTGCAGAGGTCAGATGACCGCTGAATGGGACGGCTGATCGCACCGCACCGCCGAGTGCGCTGCACCACACCGCCGGGTGGCGGTGCGGGAGCACCGGTGTCTGGTCCATCACAGAGGGGAACCCGGAGGTGAGCCGCGCTTCGGGTGCGGGTCTAGCATCCGATTCATCCAGGCTCGATGACGTTGATCTCGGCACAGCCGCCGTTCCCGCGGCGACAGCGGACCTCACCGGCCACCGGGCGCACAGTCAGACGTTGGAGGCCGTTCACCGATGTCCACCACGGCGAGCACTGCCAGCGGGGTGGGATCGCCCCCTCCGGGGGCGGGAACCAACACTGCGGCAGGGGCTAGCGATCGGGCGGGTGCCTCACGCCGGCAGGGGACCTTCTACCGGGGCGACCCCGGCATGTGGTCCTGGGTGCTGCACCGCATCACCGGCGTGCTCACATTCTTCTTCCTGTTCGTGCACGTGCTCGACACCGCGCTGGTGCGCGTGTCGCCGAACACCTACGACCAGGTCATCGAGACCTACAAGACGCCGATCGTCAACCTCCTCGAGGTCGGCCTGGTCGGGGCGGTGCTGTTCCACGCGCTGAACGGCATCCGCGTCATGCTGGTCGACTTCTGGTCGAAGGGCCCCCAGCTGCAGAAGGCCATGACGTGGGTCATCGGCGTCGTCTGGGTCGTCGTGATGGTCCCCGGTGCGTTCTTCATGCTGAAGCGCACCGCCGAGATGCTCTTCGGGGGTAACTGACATGGCCGACCTCGCGCTCGCCAACCCCCGCGCCCCGAAGCGCCCGGCCGCGCGCCGGAGCAACTTCGAGCTCTACAGCTGGCTGTTCATGCGGATCTCCGGGCTGGCGCTGGTCATCCTGGTGCTCGGCCACCTGCTGATCATGAACATCCTCGACGGCGGTGTGCACCGGATCAACTGGGGCTTCGTGGCCGGCCGCTGGGCCTCGCCGTTCTGGCAGTTCTGGGACCTGGCCATGCTCTGGCTCGCCGAGATCCACGGCGGCAACGGCCTGCGCACGATCATCGACGACTACGCGCGCAAGGACAGCACACGGTTCTGGCTGAAGATCCTGCTCTACGTCTCGATGGTGCTGATCCTGGCCGTCGGCACGATGGTGATCTTCACCTTCGACCCGAACATGCCCGCGAACTGAAGCCACGGAGACTTTTTCGATGCAGTTCCACAAGTACGACGTGGTGATCGTCGGCGCCGGCGGCGCCGGGATGCGCGCGGCCATCGAGTCCGGCCAGCGCGCCCGCACCGCGGTCCTCACCAAGCTCTACCCGACCCGGTCCCACACCGGCGCGGCCCAGGGCGGCATGTGCGCCGCGCTGGCGAACGTCGAAGAGGACAACTGGGAGTGGCACACCTTCGACACGATCAAGGGCGGTGACTACCTGGTCGACCAGGACGCCGCCGAGATCATGGCGAAGGAGGCCATCGACGCCGTCCTCGACCTCGAGAAGATGGGCCTGCCGTTCAACCGCACGCCCGAAGGCAAGATCGACCAGCGCCGCTTCGGCGGGCACACGCGTGATCACGGCAAGGCGGCCGTGCGCCGCGCCTGCTACGCCGCGGACCGCACCGGGCACATGATCCTGCAGACGCTGTACCAGAACTGCGTCAAGTACGGCACGGAGTTCTTCAACGAGTTCTACGTGCTCGACCTCGTCACCACCCCGGACGAGAACGGCAACCCGGTCGCCTCCGGCGTCGTCGCCTACGAGCTGGCCACCGGCGAGCTGCACGTCTTCCAGGCGAAGTCGATCGTGTTCGCCACCGGCGGCGCGGGCAAGATCTTCAAGACGACGTCGAACGCGCACACCCTCACGGGTGACGGCCTCGGCATCATCTTCCGCAAGGGCCTCCCCCTGGAGGACATGGAGTTCTTCCAGTTCCACCCGACCGGCCTCGCGGGCCTGGGCATCCTCATTTCCGAAGCCGTCCGCGGCGAGGGCGGGATCCTGCGCAACGCCTCCGGCGAGCGGTTCATGGAGCGCTACGCCCCCACCATCAAGGACCTCGCGCCCCGCGACATCGTGGCGCGCTCGATGGTGCAGGAAGTGCTGCAGGGCCGCGGGTGCGGCCCGAACAAGGACTACGTCGTCCTGGACGTCACGCACATCCCCGAGGAGACGCTGAACGCGAAGCTCCCGGACATCATGGAGTTCTCCCGCACCTACCTGGGCGTCGACCCGGTGAAGGAGCCGGTGCCGGTCTTCCCGACCTGCCACTACGTGATGGGCGGCATCCCGACCAACATCCACGGCGAAGCGCTGCGGGACAACGAGAACGTCATCCCCGGCCTGTACGCCGCGGGCGAGGTCGCGTGCGTGTCGGTGCACGGTTCGAACCGGCTTGGCACGAACTCGCTGCTCGACATCAACGTGTTCGGCCGCCGCGCCGGCATCGCGGCCGCGGAGTACGCGCTGGCGCACGAGCACGTCGAGCTGCCGGAGAACCCGACCGCGCTGGTCGAGGAGCAGCTTTCGGGTCTGCTGTCGGAGCACGGCGACGAGCGCGTCGCCGACATCCGCAAGGAAATGCAGCAGACGATGGACTCGCACGCTTCGGTGTACCGGACCGAGGACACGCTGAAGCAGGCGCTGACCGACGTCCAGGCGCTCAAGGAGCGGTACCAGCGGATCACCGTGTCGGACAAGGGCAAGCGGTACAACACCGACCTGCTCGAGGCCGTCGAGCTCGGCTTCCTGCTGGAGCTGGCCGAGGTCCTGATCGTGGGCGCGCTGGCGCGCAAGGAGTCCCGCGGCGGCCACGCCCGCGAGGACTACCCGACCCGCGACGACACGAACTTCATGCGGCACACCATGGCCTACAAGCAGGGCTCGGGTCTGTCGTCCGACATCCGGCTGGACTACAAGCCGGTCACCTTCACCCGCTACGAGCCGATGGAGCGGAAGTACTGATGACTGCGGCAACCACTGAAGACGCTCCGGCCGCTTCGGACGAACACACCCCGATCACGGTCACGCTGAAGATCCTCCGGTTCAACCCCGAGGTCGACAACGAACCGCACTGGGAGTCCTACGACGTCCCGGCCCAGCGCACCGACCGGCTGCTGAACCTGCTGTTCTACGTCAAGGACTACATCGACGGGACGTTCTCGTTCCGCCGGTCCTGCGCGCACGGCGTGTGCGGGTCCGACGCGATGCAGATCAACGGCATCAACCGCCTGGCGTGCAAGGTCCTCATGAAGGACCTGCTGGAGTCCGGCGGCAAGAAGACCACGATCACGATCGCCCCGATCAAGGGCCTGACGACGTTGAAGGACCTCTACGTCGACATGGACCCGTTCTTCGAGGCGTACCGCGCGATCAAGCCGTACCTGATCACCTACGGGAACGAGCCGACGCGCGAGCGCATCCAGTCCCAGGCGGACCGTGACCGCTTCGACGACACCACGAAGTGCATCCTGTGCGCGTGCTGCACGTCGTCGTGCCCGGTGTACTGGAACGACGGCTCGTACTTCGGCCCGGCGGCGATCGTCAACGCCCACCGGTTCATCTTCGACTCCCGCGACGAGGGGGCCGAGGAGCGCCTGGACATCCTGAACGACGGCGAGGGCGTCTGGCGCTGCCGCACGACGTTCAACTGCACGGACGCCTGCCCGCGCGGGATCCAGGTGACCAAGGCGATCCAGGAAGTGAAGCGCGCCCTGCTGTTCAAGCGCGTCTGAGTTTCTCTCACCACCCGAAGGCCCTCCGGCGACTTCTGCCGGAGGGCCTTTCGCCATTCTTTTGTCCTGGGCAACGGTGTGGGGCTCGGCTAGCCTGAAGGGTCGACACCGATCACAGGATGCGAGCGTATGGGTGCTGGTTCGGATCTTCGCCGCATTGTTTCCCGCAGACTGGCCCCCCTCGTCGCAGACCTCGAAGAACACGTCTTCCGCTACGGCTATTTCCGCACCCTGACCGGGACACTCGCTTCACTCGGCACCGTCGGCCTCCTCGGCCAGGTCCTCGGGCTCACCTGGCTGCGGATCACGTTCGCCACCGCGGCCGCCGGCCTCTTCGTGTTGGTGAGCGCGCTTTCCTTCGCGGGCACCCAGCGGCTGCGTGGCAAGCTCAAGCACATCGAAGAGCTCCTGCACACCTACGCCGACCACATGCATTCGACCTCGCCGTTGTCGGTGCGGGAATGGCGGCAGGAAGTGACCGTCGAGGAAAACGGCGACGCGCACTGCCGCCGCGACCTGGTGCTCGACGCGGCCGCCAACGGCACCTTGCGGTACGTCTCGGTCAACCTCGTCTACTACGGCACCACCCGCCTGACGAACCGCGACCGGCGCAAGGTCCGGTGCCACGCCTACCACGCGGGCGAGGACGACGTCGACCAGCGGACCCGGGCCGACGG
Organism: Amycolatopsis sp. NPDC058278; assembly: GCF_042881395.1. Lineage (NCBI taxonomy): Bacteria > Bacillati > Actinomycetota > Actinomycetes > Pseudonocardiales > Pseudonocardiaceae > Amycolatopsis > Amycolatopsis sp. NPDC058278. The sequence continues at coordinate 28,468 of NZ_JBHVXZ010000009.1, forward strand.
CACGTCGGTCTGGACGTTCACCGCGGACGGAAAGCCGAAGCTGGACATCTACATCCACCTGGGCACGGTGGTCCAGGCCGGCGACCTCATCACCGTCGAATGGGATTGGCCGGGCTATTCGGCCGACCTGATGAACGGCACCGCCCCGGAAAGTTTCGACGTGCTGTTCAACAAGGAAATCGGCAAGTTCGAGCACCGGGTCGTCTTCCGGAACGTCCGGTCCCCCGCCGCCTTCAAGGTGCGCAACCAGAACGCCCAGAACCTGCAACGACACCGGGTCGGTCAGGACATCGTGGTCGAGTTCTCGGCGGAGGCCCCGGAAAGGGAAACCCGGATGGGCTTCATCGCCGACTACTCGCAGAGCTGAGCTGACGAAAAACCGCCCGGACCCCCAACGGCGGTCCGGGCGGAGGTGGCTGATCGTGCGATCAGTTGCCACCCGTCTCGGAGCCGCCTGACATGGAGATCCATTCCCGAGCCGCGGAGATCCGCGGCTCTGTGCTTGGGGCCTGTTGGTCCGGTCAGGCTACACCGGCGCATGGCCCGCGTCTTCTTCTGTACACCCGGTCAAGTGAACGCTCCGGAACGTTGCTCCGACACGGTGAAGGCCTCCCCGTTCACCGAACGGGGAGGCCTTTTCCATGACTCCTAACGCACCGCGTCCAAGGCGTCGACCAGGCCGTGGCCGTAGTACGAATTGTTCTTCGCCGGGCCCGTGCACTCGGTCTCCGTGGCCGCGCACTTCACCACGTCGGCTTCGCCCTCCAGGAACTTGGCCAGCAGCTGCGGCGGGATCCCGCGGAACCGGGACGCGATCAGCGCCGCCACGCCCGCCGCGTGCGGGGAGGCCATCGACGTGCCGCACTTCGAGCCGTACTGGCCGCCGACCACCGTCGACAGCGGGCACGACGGGCCCGCGCCGTCCGGCGGGGTCTGGCCGAAGTCGCCGCCGGGTGCCGTCACGTCGATCTCGCCGTAGTTGCTGAACGACGACTTCGTGCCCGCGTAGCCGACCGACGACACCTTCACGACGCCGTCGATCGCCTTCGGGAGGATGCCGCACGTCGAATCCACCGGGTGCGGGCGGTTGGGGTCCGTCGTCTGCTTGGTCGTGTCGAAGCCGGAGTTGCCCGCCGCCGCCACGTTCAGCACGCCGCGGTGCGTCGAGAACTCCACCGCCCGGCGGACCGCTTCGAACGCCGCCGCGTCGCCCGGCTGCTTCGGGCAGTAGAACATCCCCGGGTCGATGTAGTAGCTGTTGTTCGTCACCGCGAACCCGTGCTCGGCCGCCCAGACGAACCCGCAGACCGCCGACTCCGGGAAGATGTAGCCGGCGTCGTTGACGACCTTCACCGAGGCCAGCCGCACGCCCGGCGCGACGCCCGTGAAGCCCGTCGCCTTGTCCTTGCCGGCGATCGTGCCCGCCACGTGCGTGCCGTGGTCCGACGTCGTGGGCGCCCAGGACGCCGGGGAAAGGTCCGGCGCGCCCGTCACGCAGCCCGCCGAGGAGCGAGCGTCGACGGCCGCCTTCAGCGCCGGGTGGGTCGCCTCGATGCCCGAGTCGAGCACGCCGACCGTCACCGCGCGGCTGCCCTGGTAGATCTTGTTCGCTTCGGGCGCGTGGATCGCCTTCATGTCCCACTGCTGCGCGGACAGGTCACCCGCGGCGGCGACGGACCGCGTGTCCTCCAGGGTCCGCACCGCACCCAGCGAGCGGGCCGAGGCCGCGGCGCCCTGGGAAGCCACGTCCTTGCCGCCGGAGTAGGCCCGGTAGACGCCGATCTTCTGCTGGAAGTCCGCGTTGCGCGAGCTGGCGATCGCCACGCCGATCGGGGCGTAGTAGGCGACCTTCGTGCCGCACTTGGCGGCCAGCTCCTTGTCGACGGCCGACGCGCGGGTGCCCGGCTGGTACGTCACGACGTAGGTGTACGGCGTGCTCGTCGTGTCGCAGGCGACCGGCGCGGCCTCCGCGGCCGGGGCCGCCGCGAACAGGCCGCTCCCGACGGCCAGCACGAGCGGGGCCGCCATTCGACGTAAACGGGACATTCCACCTCCAGGTTCGGTGGCGCCAACCTAAACCGGGCTGCCGGGCCGCGCCACCGACCAAGGAGGGGGATTCAGGCGTCGACGCGCGAACCGGCCCGCACGCCGCGCCAGCCGAGCACGCCGATGATCGTGCCGAGCACGAACGACACGACCGTCAGCACGGCGTGCACCACGAAGTACGCCGTGGGCGAGCCGTCGGGGGTCCAGGCCCGGTCGCTGTCCCACAGGTTCTTGGCGAAGGTGATCCAGATGATCCACGACCACACACCGAAGGCCAGCAGGAACAGCGAGGTGCCGCGTGACATGCGCATGCCCCTGAGTATGCGACGCGGGCCGCGGCGCTAGATTGCGTGGGTGCACTCTGTTGTCTCCCGGTCGCTCAAGGTCTTCACGACGACGCTCGCCGCCGCCCTGCTGGCCCTGAGCACCCCGGCGCTGGTGGCCGCCGCGCCGCAGCAGGGCCAGTGCGCGAACCGCCAGGCTCCCCCGCCGCCGGTCGACACGTCGGAGAAGCCCGCGCCGGGCAAGCAGGTCCCGGCACCGCTGGCCGTGCCCGCGGTCCCGGTCGGCGGCAACCGGATGGCCGAGTGCGGCCTGGTCACCCCGGACGGCGCGCTCAACCCGCCGGACGGCAACACCGCGGCGTCGTGGCTGGTGCAGGACCTCGACACCGGCGCGGTCGTCGCGGCGAAGGACCCGCACGCCCGGCAGCGGCCTGCGTCGCTGATCAAGACGCTGCTCGCGCTGGTCGTCGTCACCCAGCTGGACCCGCAGCAGCCGGTCGTCGCGACGAAGGAGGACGCGGAGCAGGAGTGCACCTGCGTCGGCCTCGTCGCCGGCGGCCAGTACACCGTCGACCAACTGCTGCACGGACTGCTGATGCACTCGGGCAACGATGTCGCACACGCGTTCGCCACGGCGCTCGGCGGGGCCGACTCCGCGGTGGCGAAGATGAACGCGCTGGCCGCGAAGATCGGCGCGCTCGACACGCGCGCCGCGACGCCGTCGGGCCTGGACGGGCCGGGCATGTCGACCTCGGCCTACGACCTCAGCCTGATCTTCAACTACGCGATGAAGCAGCCGGAATTCGCGAAGGTCGTCGCGACGAAGAACTTCGAGTTCCCGCCGGCCGGCGGGAAGCCGGCCATCCCGATCTTCAACGACAACAAGCTGCTCGGCGTCTACCCCGGTTTCCTCGGCGGCAAGACCGGCTTCACCGACGACGCGCGCCACACCTACGTCGGCGCGGCGCAGCGCAAGGGCAAGCGCCTCGCGGTGGTCATGCTGCGCGCGGAGCAGAAGCCGACCAAGGTGGTCGACCAGGCGGCGAAGCTGCTCGACTACGGCTTCGCGCTGGAGGACGACCGCGCCGTGCCGGTCGGCCAGATCACCTACCAGCCGCCCGCCACGACTCCGGCGGACGGCGACCCCTCCGTGCTCGCCGACGGCGGCACCGGCCACGGTGGCACGTCGGCGGCCGCCCCGGCGGCGAAGGAAGACCCGTTCGGCGTCACCGGCTGGATCATCACGCTGGTGGTGTTCCTGATCATCCTCGGCGGGTTCGTGGTCGGGCACCAGCGCAAGAGGGCCGCGAGCTAGCGGAAACCGGGCCCCGGCTCCGGGGTGACCCGGTCGGTGGCGATCGCGCCACCGCAGTGCCCGCAGGCCACGAACGTCCCGGCGATTTCGCCGCAGTCGTTGTGCCGCAGGAGAATCGGCGGTCCCTCCGGTCCGGCGAGGTGCTTGTCGCCCCACTGCATGAGCGTGACGACGGCGCCGAAGAGGTCCCGCCCGGCGGAGGTCAGCACGTACTCCGGCACGGAGCCGACGCGCTCGAGCACACCGGCGTCGACGAGGGTCTTCAGCCGCGCGGACAACGTCGGGCGCGGGATGGACAGGTTGCGCGCGAACTCGCCGTAGCGGCGCACACCGAAGAAGGTCTCGCGCAGGATGAGCAGGCTCCACCGCTCGCCGACCAGGTCGAGCGCTCGGCCGACCGAGTCCGCCGTGAACCGGTGGCCGAGGCCGGTCACAGCTGCTCCGTCCGGGCCGGGACGCCCAGCAGCAGTTTGCCGGAAAGTTCGTAGCTGGCCGGGTTGACCTGGAAGTGCGCGGTCGCGGTGTGCGCGTCGCGGAACCGGCGCTGCAACGGCGAAGTCTCGTAGATCGCCGCGCCGCCGCCGAGGTCGTACATGCCGGCGGCGACCTTCGCGGCCGTGCGCGTCACGTGCGTCGCGGCCAGCCGGAGGCCGAGCTTGAGGGCGTCCGGCACCGGTTCGGTGCCCTGCGCGGCCTGCCAGGCGTCGTCGATGCTGCTGTAGAACAGAAGCCGTGCCGCGCGCAGGGCCGCCTCGGCCTCCGCGACGGCGGCCTGGGTCGCCGACCGCTCGGCCAGCGACCGGCTGGAACCGAGCGGTTTGCGCGTCGAGGCGAGCTCGACGAGGTCGTCGATCGCGCCGCGCGCGTTGCCCAGCGCGGCGGCCGCGACCGACAGCGCGAAGAAGCCGAAGAGCGGAAACCTGTGCAGCGCAACGGCTTCCGGCGGCGGACCGGCCATCACCGAGAAGACGCGGTGGTCCGGGACGAACAGTTCACTTGCGACGCAGTCGTGGCTGCCGGTCCCGCGCAGGCCGTTGGTGTGCCACGTGTCGAGCACTTCGATCTCGGCCTTCGGCAACGCGGCGACGTAGAGCGCTTTCTCGTGGACGAACCCGGCGAAGAGCCAGTCCGCGTGCGGGATGCCGCTGCAGAACGCCCACCGGCCGTTCACGACGTACCCGCCGTCGACCTTCCGGCCGGTCCCGCGCGGTGCCCAGACCCCGGCGGCGACCGTGCGCGGGTCCCCGAAGACTTCCTCGGCGCACTTCCGCGGAGCGTAGGCCGAGAGCAGGCTGCTCGTGACGGCGATCGAGACGCACCAGCCGGCCGAGGCGTCCCCGCGCGCGACCGTCTCCGCGGTTTCGAGGCTGATGGCGGGAGGGGCTTCGGGGCCACCGAGGTGGCCGGGGACGCCGGTGCGGAACAGCTGGGCGTCGGTCAGCTTCGCGACCAGCTCGGGTGGCAAGGCACGCTGCCGTTCGGTGACGGGTGCGAGGGTCTTGGCGAGGTCGGCACACTCGCGGGCGGCGTCCAGCAGCACGAAACCCTCCGGTTCAGATTTCTTACCGGTGCAGTTTCTTTACTGGCCGGCCGGCTGTCAAGACTTGCGGCGGCCACCCAGCCACGCCAGCAGCGCACCGGCACCGAAGGCACCCGCGACGGTGCCGAGACCCGGCCCGCGCTGCACGGTGACGCTCTGCTCGAGCCGCACCGGCGGCGGGGGCGCGACGACCTTGCGCTCGTTCTCCTTCGCCGTGGCCGTCCACGCCGTGATGAGCAGCAGGAAGCGCGAGACGAGGTTCGCGAACACGAGCAGGCCGATGACCGGCCCGAACAGCGCGGCCGACGGCGACTTCGTGACACTGGCCAGGTAGAGCGAGCCGACCTGCTGCAGGATGACGAACCCGACGGCGGCGACCACGGCGCCCTTGACGGCACTGCGCAGCGCGACCCGCTCCCGGGGCAGGCGGGCGATGACCCAGATGAAGACCAGGGTGTTCGCAACCAGTCCGAGCACGATGGTCGCCCCGCGGAGCAGGACGATCGCCCAGGTGGCGTGCTCGAGCCCGACGAGTTCGAGCAGGAACTGCCCGACCCCGCCGCCGACCGCGGTCAGCGCGAAGGAGACGACGAGCGCGACCCCGAGCCCGATCAGCGCGACGAAGTCCTTGAGCGTCTGCTTGACGAACGGCTGCGGCTGCTTTTCCTGGCCCCACTGCGCGGTCAGCGCGTCCCGCAGGTTCGACATCCAGCCGATGCCGGAGTAGAGGGCGATGAGCAGACCGAAGATCCCGATGCCGCCACCGGAGTCGAGCGCACCCTTGACGATGCCGTTGACCAGGTCCTTGAGGCCTTCCGGCACGGAACTGTTGATGCCGTCGGTGATCTTCGTGATGATCGTCTGGTCGTGGTTGACGACCAGCCCGACCACGGCGAAGGCCACCATGAACAGCGGGAAGACGGACAGCACGCTGAAGTAGGTGATGGCCGCGGCGTAGTGGTTGCCGTACCGCTCGGTGAAGGCGTCGTTGGCCCGGATGAGGTGATCGAGCCACGGGTACTTCCGCCGCAACCGCGGCAGGAGCTTTTCCTTCTCTTCGTTCGCCACCGTGAAACGCTAACCACGCTTGGTGAACCCCGCAACGCGAGCGGTGTGCACGGGGGAGGTCGGCTTCCTTGCGTGGTCCGCTTGTCGTTGCCCGCGCCTCCGAGCCGCCGCGGGGCAGCTCAGGCCAGGGCAGCCACCAAGGCGGGGTAGGCGTCCGCCGCGGTGAGCACCGGCGTCCCGCGGCTCGCGGCGAAGGCGGCGACCGCGTCGTACGCCTGATCCAGCTCCGGCTCGGTCAGCGCAGCCGCGGCCTCGACCTCCGACGAACCACGGGCGGCGAACCGGCGCCGGGCCACCTCGCGCCCCGGCAGCAACACGACCTCGTGGAAGCTCGCCCCGCATTCGCTCGCCAACGCTTCGAGGCGTTCGGGAAAGCCCGCGCGAACCACCAATTGCGGCACCACCACATCGTGCCCGGCGCCGAGATGGGTGCGCGCCGCCGCCAGTGCGATGTCCCGCGCCAGGAGTCCGGCTTCGCCCGGGGACGCGCGCCAGCCGCCGAGCATGGCGCGGATGCGGTCCACGTCCAGCGCCAGTGCCGGCGGGTGGCTGTCGGCGTAGCGCCGGGCGAGCGTCGACTTGCCGCTGCCCGGCGGGCCGTTGAGCAGGATCAGCTTCACCGCACCGGCGGCAGGAACCCGATCCGCTGGTAGGTCTTCGCGAGCGTCTTCGACGCCACCTCGCGGGCGCGTTCGGCACCCGCGGCGAGGACCTTGTCCAGCTCCGCCACATCGTCCAAATAGGACTTCGCGCGGTCCTGGATGGGCGTCACCCACTCGATGAACACCTCACCGAGGTCCTTCTTCAGGTCGCCGTAGCCCTTGCCCTCGTACGCCGCTTCGAGGTCCGGGATCGTGCGGTCGGTCAGGGCCGAGTAGATCGTCAGCAGGTTCGAGACGCCCGCCTTGTTCTCGGTGTCGAACCGGACCTCGCGGCCCGTGTCGGTGACCGCCGAGCGGATCTTCTTCGCCGAGCGCTTCGGGTCTTCGAGCAGCTCGATGATCCCGTTGACGTTCGACGCCGACTTGCTCATCTTGGCCGTCGGTTCCTGCAGGTCGTAGATCTTCGCGGTGTCCTTGATGATGTACGGCTCCGGCACCACGAACGTCTTGCCCAGCCGGTTGTTGAAGCGCTGCGCGAGGTCGCGCGTCAGCTCCAGGTGCTGGCGCTGGTCCTCGCCGACCGGGACCGCGTCCGCCCGGTACAGCAGGATGTCCGCCGCCTGCAGGACCGGGTAGGTGAACAGGCCGACGCTGGAGCGGTCCGAGCCCCGCTTCGCCGACTTGTCCTTGAACTGCGTCATCCGGCCGGCCTCGCCGAAGCCGGTCTGGCACTCCAGCACCCAGCTCAGCTGGGCGTGCTCCGGGACGTGGCTCTGCACGAACAGGGCACTGCGCTGCGGGTCGATGCCGATGGCGAGCAGCTGGGCGGCCGAGACGCGGGTGCGCTGCCGCAGCACCTTCGGGTCCTGCTCGACGGTGATCGCGTGCAGGTCGACCACGCTGTAGAACGTCTCGTGCGTGTCCTGCAGCCGCACCCACTGGCGCAGCGCGCCGAGGTAGTTGCCGAGGTGGAACGAGTCGGCGGTGGGCTGGATCCCGGACAGGACCCGCGGGCGGCGCTCTGCGACGGTCTGCTCTTCGGACACGTCAGGATTCTTCCAGGCCGGGACGAGTGCCGGGCGCCGAGGGCCCTCAGGCGTTCGGGCGCTGGGTCAAGAACGGCCGAGTCGGCGTCATGTCGGGCTCGCCGAGGACGGCTTCGGCCATCGCCGTGACCGGGTCGGGAACTTCCGGCACGGCCGGGGCGGCCTCGGCCAGGCGGGTCTTGCGGCGCTGGCGCAGCACACCCAGCGTCATACCGATGATGCCGAGCGCGACGGCAACCAGTCCGACGGGGCCGAGCACGCCGAAGCTCGCGGCGTTGGCGTCGGCCTGCGCTGTCGTCGTGACGGCGGCGAACGCGCTGCCGCCGCCGGCCAGGAGCAGGCCGGCCGGGACGAGCGCGACCACCACGGCCGCGCGGAAACCGCGCAGGGTGGACCGCAACAGGGTTCGACCTGGGTTGCGCACCGGAGTGCCTCCCGCGACTAACGCTCACCCATCCGAGTGAGACGTTGCGTGCTACTGGTCAGAAAACTACCGAGCGTGTCAAGACCTGCCGGTTCTGATCAACTCGAAAGCGAGGGTAGCGCTCTACCATTGATACGCTCCGAGCGCCCCCCGGGTTCACTTCGACCACTCAGCCGGGTGACCTCGCTACTACCCGCAGTAGATCGTGCTCGGAGTGTGCCCGATCGGCGTCACCCGTTCTCCGCAGTCTTCGCCGTCGCCCCTCGATGTGGACGCGTCGCCACGATCGGGAGGACTGTTCGCCGGACCGTGAGTGGTCTACACCTCGCGGGGAAAGTCGATGTCGTAGGTCGCGGTGACCGGCGCGTGGTCGGACCAGCGCTGGTCGTAGGCGGCTGCCCGTTCGACCACGACGTCGACGACCTTCTCGGCGAGCCCGGGCGTCGCGAGCTGGCAGTCGATGCGCCAGCCGGAGTCGTTGTCGAAGGCCTGGCCCCGGTAGGACCACCAGGTGTACGGGCCGGGGCCCTCGGGGTCGAGCCGGCGCTGGACGTCGGTGTAGCCGGCCTCGGTGTAGACGCGGCCGAGCCAGGCGCGTTCTTCGGGCAGGAAGCCGGAGTTCTTGCGGTTGCCGCGCCAGTTCTTGAGGTCGACGGTGTCGTAGGCGATGTTCCAGTCCCCGACGACGACGGCTTCGCGCCCGGCCGCGGCGGCCTTCCCCCGCAGTTCGGCGAGGTAGGGCAGGAACGCGGCCATGAAGCGTTCCTTTTCGTCCTGCCGTTCGGTGCCGACGTCCCCGCTGGGCAGGTAGAGGCTCGCGACGACGACGTTCGGCAGGTGCACCTCGAGGTACCGCCCGCTGTCTTCGAATTCGGGCTCGCCGAAGCCGATCCGGACCTCTTCGGGCTCGACACGGCTGTAGACGGCAACGCCATTGCGCCCCTTGGCGGCTGAAGGCGCGTGCACGGAGAACCACCCGTCGGGGTCGACAACGGCGGCGGGCAGCTGACTGGCTTCGGCCCGCACCTCCTGGCAGGCGACAACGTCGGCCTTCGTGGCGGCAAGCCACTCGACGAAGCCCTTCTTGGCGGCGGCGCGAAGGCCGTTGACGTTCACGGTGGAGACGGTCAGCACGCCGTGCACGCTACCGGCCGGGATGCCGCGGCCTCAGGCCCGGGCGCGGCGGCGTTGGCGGAGCCGGAAAACCGGTGCGGTGCGCCGGGCTCGCTCTGCCAGACTGCCGCGCATGGGCGAAGCGGCGAGCCGGTTGACGGTGCTGGGCAGTTGCGGCGCGTGGCCGGAGCCCGGCCGCGCCTGCGCCGGATTCCTGCTCGTGCACAACGGCTTCCGCGTGGTCCTCGACCTCGGGTACGGCGCCGCGCCACGCCTGTTCACGCACTGCCGCGACGGGTTGCCCGACGCGGTCGTCGTGACGCACGAGCACCCCGACCACTGCGCGGACGTGAGCGCGCTCGGGCGGGCGTGGCACTACACCGTCCAGGCCGGCGCGCCCGCGGCACGGCTGCCGCTGCACTGCACGCCCGGCACGGTCCGCCGGCTCGAGGCGATGGAGCCCCGGCCGCACCCGGACACGCTGTTCGAGGTGCACGACCTCGCCGAGCAGCGCGATATCGGGCCGTTCCGCATGACGCCGTACCCGCTGCCGCACCACCAGCCGAACTTCGGCGTGCGCCTCACGGCACCCGGGCTGACGGTGGCGTACACCGGCGACACGGGACCATCGCCCCTGCTGGCCGACCTCGGCCGCGACGCCGACCTGTTCATCTGCGACGCCACCCTCCGCACCCCACCGCAGGAGGGAGAGCCCCGCTACCTGATGACGGCGGCCGAGGCGGGCCAATGGGCCCAGAGCGCCAACGCCCGCCGGCTCCTGCTCACCCACTTCTGGCCGGGCACCGACCGGACCGCCGCCGCCGAAGAGGCCCGCGCGGGGTTCGGCGGCGAGGTGCTGGTCGCGGAAGAGGACTTCGCGATCGAGCTCTGACGGCGGGTGGAGCGCAGACCCTGGCCGGCTGCACGCCCGACCCGGTCCCGCGCGCCGCTACCAACGCTCGGGACGGGCTCCGCAACGCAGCACCTCGCTTGACCACCTCGGTCCCGCCGAGCAGATCCGCCGCTGAACCGTCCCCCGGTTCAACCCGGCCCCGCGCTCCGACCCCCGTCCAAGCGCGGTCCCAGGCTCGATGCCCCACCAACCGCCATGCCCGCCCGACCGAGCCCAACCAGCCCGCGAGACTCCCCCTGGAGACCCCGCGGACACTTCGGCTGAGACCGCGATTCAGTTGTCGCCCGCCCCCGGACGTGCCCTCCTCTCCGGCGGCCAACCCCGCCGACCTGTGCTTTCGGACCTGATCAGTTCTAGCACCCACCACCGACAAAAACGGCGCCTTGACGCCACAAGCTACTCCCGATAGCTTTAAAGCTATGACCAGTAGCCACCAGAACGATGTCCCCTAGAGTCGGGCTGACCACCGAAGCCGTGGTCGACCTGGCCCTGGCCCTCATCGACGAATCCGGCCCGGACGCGCTGACCCTGGCCAAGATCGCCGAACGCGCCGGGGTCGCCGCGCCCTCGCTCTACAAGCACGTCAAGAACCTCGCCGATCTCCGGCGGCTGATCGACCTGAAAGTCGTCCGGGAAATGGCCGACACCCTGCGCGCCGCCGCCACCGGGCGCGAGGGGGGAGACGCCGTCGCCGCGCTCGCCGACGCCTACCGCCACTACCTGCAAGCCCACCCGCACCGCAGCCACGCGCTCGTCACCGCTCCGGACGAAACCGACACCGAACTCAGCAGGGCCACCCACGCCGTCGCGGAAGTCGTCTTCGCGGTGCTGAGGCCGTTCGGCTTCGACCACGCCCAGGCCGTGCACGGGACCCGCTGCCTCCGCGCCGCCGTGCAGGGCTTCGCCGGGCTCGAAGCCTCCGGCGGGTTCGGCCGCCCGGAAGACGTCGACAAGAGCTTCGAAGTCCTCAAAACCATGCTCGTCCAAGGCCTCACGATCTACGCACGGAAAGCAGACCGATGACCTTCATCCTCGCCGTACTGCTCTTCACCGTCGGGCTCGGCGTGCTCGACGCCCGCTTCCCCTGGACGGAGGCCCGCAGATGATCGCCGGGCACTTCGGGCTGGCCGCCGCCGTCAAAGCGGGCCGGCCCGCCATCCCCGTCTGGACGCTCATGCTCGCCACCGCCTGGCTCGACGTCGTCTTCGTGCCGCTCTACCTGAGCGGTGTCGAAACGATCGACGGCGAGGGCTACGGTGGCGGCGTCATCCACGCCGACTACACGCACTCCCTCGTCGGCGCGCTCGTGCTCGCCGCGCTCTTCGGCGCGGTCGCCGCCCACTGGCTCGGCCGGCAAGCCGGGCTCGTCCTCGGCGGCGTCGTGTTCTCGCACTGGCTGCTCGACCTCGTCGTGCACCGCGCCGACCTGCCGATCCTGCCCGGCAACGCCGGCGACCTGCCCGTCTTCGGCTTCGGGCTCTGGCGGCTGCCCGCCGTCTCGGCCGTCGTCGAACTGCTGATGCTCGCGATCGGTATCGGCCTTTACTGGCGCGCCGCCGCGAAACGCGATCCGAAACGCGCGAGGACGCTCGGCCTGTCGGCCGCGGCCTTCGGCGTCGTCACGCTCGCGGCCGACCTGATCGGTCTCTGAAGACTCAGCAGGCGGAGCCGGCGACGGGCTGGGTGAACTCGGCCGCCACCCACTTGTCGTCGGCCACCTTGCGGAAGCCGTTCTGCACGCCCGGCATCGCGTCGAACTGGGCGTCACGCAGGTACTTGCCGACGATCTTCGCGTTGCCGTCGGCCGTCTCGCGGGCGTTCAGGACGTCCGCGGTCACCGTCACCTTGCAGCCGGTGGCCGACGCCCCCGACGCCTGCTTGCCCGTGTTCATGGCGTAGACGATGACGACCAGGACGAGCGCGCCCAAGATGAGCAGAGTCTTCTTCGACATGCCTTCCTCCAACTCGCGAGCCCGTCCCCACGCCAAGGGTAGGCAATCCTTTACCCGGACGGCAGCGCCGGACGTCGCAACCACCCGGAGGCGCCAGCGGCGCCCGCGCGAGGTGACACCGCGTGATCAACCGGAAAAGCCCCTTCCCGGCGAACCGGGAAGGGGCTTTTCGAAGCAAAAAACTCAGCCCTGGGCGATCTTCTTCGCCAGGTTGTCGTCCAGCGTCGCGAGGAACTCCTCGGTCGTCTGCCACGGCTGGTCCTTGCTGATGAGCAGCGCGAGGTCCTTCGTCATCTGACCGCTCTCGACGGTCTCGACGACGACCTGCTCCAGCGTGTTCGCGAAGCCGATCAGCTCCTGGTTGCCGTCCAGCTTGCCGCGGTGCTCGAGGCCGCGGGTCCAGGCGTAGATCGACGCGATCGGGTTGGTCGACGTCGGCTTGCCCTGCTGGTGCTGGCGGTAGTGCCGGGTGACCGTGCCGTGCGCGGCCTCGGCCTCGACGGTCCGGCCGTCCGGCGTGCGCAGCACCGACGTCATCAGGCCCAGCGAGCCGAAGCCCTGCGCGACCGTGTCGGACTGGACGTCACCGTCGTAGTTCTTGCACGCCCAGACGTAGCCGCCCTCCCACTTCATCGCCGCGGCGACCATGTCGTCGATCAGGCGGTGCTCGTAGGAAATGCCCTTGGCGTCGAAGTCGGCCTTGAACTCGTTTTGGAAGATCTCCTCGAACACGTCCTTGAACTGGCCGTCGTAGGCCTTGAGGATCGTGTTCTTGGTGGAGAGGTAGACCGGCAGGCCGCGGTCCAAGCCGTACTGCAGGGACGCGCGCGCGAAGTCCTCGATCGACTTCTTGAAGTTGTACATCCCCATGGCGACGCCGCCGCCCTCGGGGAACTGCGCGACCTGGAACTCCATCGGCTCGGAGCCGTCGTCCGGGGTGTAGCTGATGGTCAGCTTGCCCGGGCCGGGGACCTTGAAGTTGGTCGCCTTGTACTGGTCACCGTGGGCGTGGCGGCCGATGATGATCGGCTTCGTCCACGTCGGCACCAGCCGCGGGATGTTCTGGATGACGATCGGCTCGCGGAAGATCACGCCGCCGAGGATGTTGCGGATCGTCCCGTTCGGGGACAGCCACATCTTCTTGAGGCCGAACTCTTCGACGCGTGCCTCGTCCGGGGTGATCGTGGCGCACTTGACGCCCACGCCGTGCTTCTTGATCGCGTTCGCGGAGTCGACCGTGACCTGGTCGTCGGTGCGGTCCCGCTCCTCGATACCCAGGTCGTAGTAGTCCAGGTTCACGTCCAGGTACGGGTGGATCAGCTTGTCCTTGATGAACTGCCAGATGATGCGGGTCATCTCATCGCCGTCGAGTTCGACGACGGTGCCCTGGACCTTGATCTTGGCCATGAGCAGCGGTGCTCCTTCCGCGGATCTTCGCGTTCTTCGATACGTCTCGCCGGTAGCGGTACAAGCGTACTGCTTGACGCACCTGGATGGTTCAAGTAGTGGTCGGCATCAAGTCTCCACCCGCGCTTTGTGGCCCGGATCACCGGGCGGGAACCCGATCCGACCGCTCGCCGAGCGACCGTAGGTGTTCGGCGGTGAACCAGGGCACGATGCCACCCGTGATTCGATGCGAGAGGTGACGCCCATGTCGACCCATCGGTACGCCGGCTACGAAGTCGACTACGAGAACGACTACGAGGAGCAGGACGAACCCGCCGACGTGCTCGACGAGCGGCCCCGCCGCGGCGCCGCGCACGTCGTCAGCGCACTCGGCGGGCTCGTGTTGACGCCGGTCGCCCTGGGCCTGCTGAGCTGGGGCGGGCTGCGCCAGCAGCAGCTGATCCAGGCCACGCTGAGCACCAACCGCGACCCGCTGGGCATCGCGCTGCTGGCCGGCGGGGCGATCCTGCTGCTGGTCGTCGCCGCGCTCGGCGCCCTGTCGGCGGTCGGCCCGATCCTCGGCGGCCTGATCTACGGCGTGCTGCCCGGCGTCGCCGCGATGGCCGTACCCGAATGGGGGTTCCGGCTGGTCAACCTGATGCCGAAGAGCGACATCGCGTACGGCGTCATGGACTTCCTCTTCATCGGCGGCCTGCTCGGCGTGGGCTTCCTGCTGGTCGGCAGCGGACTGGCCAACGCACTGGTCCGGCGGCGGCGCGAAGCCTGACGCACGCCGGTGGCATCATCGGCGAATGGGACTGTTCACCGTCGCGGAAGCGCGCGACGAACTGGCGCGCCTGCGGCCGGTCCTCGACGAACTGGTGCGCGTGCGGGCCGACGCCGCCGAGCTCGCGGCGTCGCTGCGGCCGGGCGGCCGCGGCACCGAGCTGGGCGGGCTGCCCGAGTGGAAGGCCGCCCAGGCCCGCCTCGACGACCTGATGACGACGGTGCAGCGCACCGGCGCCGAGCTCAAGGGGTTCGCGCCGCTGCTGGTCGACTTCCCGGCCGAGCTGGACGGCACCGACGTCCTCCTGTGCTGGCTCGAAGGTGACCGCGAGCTGGGCTGGTACCACCGCGCCGACCTCGGGTTCGCCGGTCGTCGTCCGCTGAAAACCGCTGGTGGTCCCGGCTAGGTTGGGTTCGTGAGCGACGAATCCCGGGCCGCCTTCTTCGACGGCACAGCTGAGCACTACGACGACGACACGTTCCACGTCTCGGTGGCGGAGGCCCTGGTCGAGCCGCTCCCCGACGCTCCGGGACTCGTTCTCGACGTCGCCACGGGAACGGGCTTCGCGGCGTACGCGGCGTTACGGCTGAAGCCCGCGCGCGTGCTCGCTGTCGACTTGTCGCCGGCCATGCTCGCGCGGGCCGAGGCGAAGGCGCCCGCGCAGGATCCGGACGGGCGGATCGAGTGGCGGGTCGGGCCGGCGGTGCCGATGCCGGCCGAGGACCACTCGGCCGACGTCGTGCTGTGCGCCTCTTCGCTGCACTTCCTGGGGGCCGCCGCGTTCGCCGACTGGCTCCGTGTGCTGCGCCCCGGCGGCCGGCTGGCGTTCTCGATCGTGTCGGGGGCGCGGTTCAAGCCGTCCGGGCCGTTCGGGGACTTCGTGCCGAAGGACCTGACCTTCCCGGTCGACGTGGCCGGCGCCGCGGCGCTGGCCTCGTCGGCGGGTTTCGTGGACGCTTCGGCGCGGACGTTCACCGTCGACGGCGGCGACCGGATCCGCAGCGTGTTCCTGGTGCACGCAACGGCACCGTGACTCAGGCGTCGAAGTGCACCTCGCCGCGCGTGGCCGGGCCGTCCGGGGCACCGCAGCGCTGGACGAACGTCGCGTCGAGGCCGGTGACGCTGCCGTCCGCCGCGCGGTCCAGCCGGTCCAGGGTGAACTCGGCGTAGTCGTCACCGCAGCCAAAGCTCCCGCTGACCACCAGGAAACCCGGCACGTCCGTGGCCGGGTCCTCGCTCCAGCGGTAGCGCGCGCCGGAGTAGGTGCCCGTGTGCAGGGTTTCGCCGGCCGGCGGGCTCATCTCCACCCGCAGGTCCCTGAACCCGGACTGGACGTCGACCTTCAGGATTTCCCTGCTGACCCACACGCGAACCTCGTCCCCCGGACCCGCGTAGTGCGCGCTGCCCTGCAGCGGCCAGGCGCCGTCCTCCGAGGTGTAGTCGACCGTCTGCAGCGAGTCCGCCGAAGCGACCGGCACGAGCGCAAAGCCCAGCCCGGCCGCCGCCGTCAGGACCACACACGCACGACGAAGTGAATTCACGGAACCTCCCCATCCCGAGCCGCTCTCCGCGGCGCTGCCGATCATGCTGCCAGCTCACCCGGCCGGGGGATAGAGGAGTTTTACTCAGCGGTGCAGTGACGCGCCCTTGAGGATCTTGTCCACGGCGTTCTTCGGCCCGTGCACCGCCAGCCCGGCCAGCGCCAGCTTCTCACCCGGCACCTCGCGGACCGCCGCGCGGTTGTCGGCGTCGTTGCCGGTGTGGAACAGCTCGTCGGTGAAGATCGAAAACCGCAGGCCGCGGCCCAGCGCACGGCCGTGCGCCGCGGTCAGGACGTCCGCCGTGCCGGAGAAGACCAGCACCGGCTGGCCGAACATCGGCAGGTACTCGGTGCCGTCGGCGTCGGCGTACGGCTCGCCCATCAGCTCGGGGGTCACGTGGGCGATGCCGCTCACCAGGAACGCGGTGACGTTCAGCCGCTGCCAGGACGCCAGGTCGTCGCGGAGCAGGACGGCGATCTTCGTGTCGAAGGAACTCATGCCCCGAAGACTCGCCCGGGCGCGACGCCCGCGTCTTGTACGTTCTTGACATGGCGCACGTCGAAGCTTGGCGGCCGGCGGTCCCGGGGATCGCCGAGGTCTTCCACGCGCGCTTCACCACGCACGCCTACCCGCTGCACACGCACGACACGTGGACGCTGCTGATCGTCGACGACGGCGTCATCCGCTACGACCTCGACCGCCACCACCACGGCGCGCTCGGCCCGGCGGTGACGCTGCTGCCGCCGAACGTCGCCCACGACGGCCGCGCCGCGACCAGCCACGGCTTCCGCAAGCGCGTGCTCTACCTGGACACGCCGGTGCTGGGCGAGGACCTGATCGGTGCGGCGGTCGACCGGCCCAGCCTCGCCGACGGCCTCCTGCGCACCCGCATCCACCAGCTCCACGAGTCCCTCGCCGAGCCCGGCGACACGCTCGAGGCCGAGAGCCGGCTGGTGCTGGTGGCCGACCGCCTGCGCACCCACCTGGGGAAACCGGCATCGCCCGAGCCGAAACGCGGCCTCGCCGACGATCTCCGGGACCTGCTGGACGCTCAGCTGCCGGAAGCGCTCACGCTCGCCGAAGCGGGCGAGACGCTCGGCGCGCACCCGGCGTACCTCGTGCGCTGCTTCGGGGCGCGGTTCGGCCTGCCGCCGCACCGCTACCTGACCGGCCGCCGGGTGGACCGGGCCCGCCGGCTGCTGCTCGGCGGCACCCCGGCCGCCGAGGTCGCGACGGCGGCCGGGTTTACCGACCAGGCCCACCTGACGCGGCACTTCAAGCGGTACCTGGGCACGACGCCGTCGCGCTACGCGAAAACCCGGTGACGGCGTCGTTACGATCCGGACATGGGGTTCCTCGCCAGGATCGGCGGCCTGCGGTTCGCGGTCACCGTCCTCACCGGCATGACCGCGCTCCAGATGGCGCTCATCGCGTTCGGCAACATCACCGACTTCGGCACGAACCAGGCGTTCGTCCAGCACGTGCTCGCGATGGACACGACGTTCCGCTCACCGGACATGATGTGGCGCGCGATCACCAGTCCGGGGCTGCTGAACACCGCCTACGTCGTGATCATCGCGTGGGAGGTGCTGACCGCGGTGGTGCTGATCGCCGCGTTCGTGGCGTGGCTTCGCGGGAGTGTTTCCGCCGGACGAACACTGTCGACGCTCGGTTGGGTGATGTGGGTGCTGCTGTTCGGCGTCGGCTTCCTCGCCATCGGCGGCGAGTGGTTCCAGATGTGGCAGTCGGAGAAGTGGAACGGGCTGCAGCCGGCGCTGCAGAACTTCCTCATCGCGACGGTGGCGCTGGTCGTCGCCCACCTGCCGGAGAAGCAGGCTGTGTCAAGATGACCGCATGCTGCGCGAACTGCACCTGACCGGCGACCCGGCCGCCGACAAGCTGCTGAACGACGACCCGTTCGCCCTGCTCGTCGGGATGCTCCTGGACCAGCAGTTCCCCATGGAGCACGCCTTCGCCGGCCCGCGGAAGATCGCCGACCGGATGGACGGCTTCTCCCTGGCGAAGATCGCCGCGACCGACGTCGAGACGTTCGTCGAGCTCTGCGTGATCCCGCCCGCCATCCACCGCTACGGCGGTTCGATGGCCCGCCGCGTCCACGCGCTCGCCCAGCACATCATCGAGACCTACGACGGCCGCACCGAGGGCATCTGGCTCGACGGCCGCCCGAAGCCGGACGGTCCGGAGGTCCTCAAGCGGCTGAGGGCCCTGCCCGGCTTCGGTGAGCAGAAGGCGAAGATCTTCCTGGCCCTGCTGGGAAAGCAGCGCGGCATCCAGCCGAAGGGCTGGCGCGAGACGGCCGGCGCGTACGGCGACCGCGGCGCGCGCCGGTCGATCGCCGACGTCACGAGCGCCGAAACCCTCGCCGAAGTCCGCGCGTTCAAGAAGGCCGCCAAGGCCGCGGCCAAGGCGGGCTAACGCACCCACACGCGCAGCGGGCCCAGCGGCTCCGCGCCGTGGGCCATGGCGTTGCCGAGCGCCTCGCCGTGTTCGTAGCCGACCACCGGAAGACCCGGGAAGGCGCCGGCCACCGCGGCGACCGCACCCGGCCAGGCGTCGTCCGCGCCCGAGAAGTTGGACAGCCCCACCACCCCGTCGCCGCGGTGGGCGACGACCACCGCCGAGCCGCGGGACAGCACCGCCACCGAGTCGTCGCTCGGGAAGCCGTGGCCGGCCACTCGCCGCCAGCCCGGCTGGGGCACACCCGGGCCGCACGCGATCCACGTCGCTTCGAACAGGACCGAGAAGCCCGGCAGGTCCAGGGTCGCGAAGCTGTCCTTGACGGAGCACCCCGCGGAGCCGTCGACGAACGGGAGGATGTCGGCGACGGTGGCGTCCGGGGTCAGCGTCACCGCGTCCGGGTAGTACTCCGGGGTGCGGCGCGGGCTCGTCCACGCCCGCGGGCCGAACTCCCCGCCGCACACCAGATCGCACCACGCCGCGTTTTCCGCGACCGTCCACTCCAGACCTGTCACAGCAGGCCGGCCAGTTTGTACAGCACCAGACTGCCCGCCACCGCCACGTTCAGGCTGGCGCCGGTGCCGACCATCGGGATTTCGACGACGCTGTCGAGCAGGTCGAGGACCTCCGGCGGGATCCCGGTCTGCTCGTGGCCGAGCACGGCGATCGTGCGGCCGCGGGCGGCGGGCAGGTCGGCCAGCCGGACGGCTTCCTCCGCCAGTTCGACGCCGACCACCCGGGTGCCCGCCGCCCGTTCGCGGGCCAGCCAGCCCGGTGGGTCGTGCACCCAGTGCACACAGGCCGGACGCCGCAACGTGTTTCCCCTCCGCAGCGCTTCCGGCACCCACGGGAACCGCGGGACGGCGAGACACGCCCCGACGGCGTCACAGGTGCGCAGGAGAGTGCCGAGGTTCACGCCGTGCAACGGCCACAGCGGGGCGGCCACCAGGTGCCCCCAACAGGAATGGGCCTTGCTCCGCCGGGTCTTCCGCAGCTCTCGAGGCGTGCGGACCCGGACCGAAGGGCTCACCGGCGCCGAGGCGCGGCGCCTCCGAATCCACTGATCATGACGCGGATTCTAACCCGTTCGCGGGGTCCACGGGCGGAGTTTCCGCTCCTACCCTGGACCTGGAGGTGAAGCCCCATGCACGCAGGAGTGGGAGACGAAATCCAGGTGCACGGCCGGACGGTGGGAGCGGCCGAGCAGCGCGGCGAGATCCTCGAAGTCCGTGGCCCCGACGGCGCCCCGCCCTATCTGGTGCGGTTCGCCGACGGGCACGAAGGGCTCGTCTACCCCGGGCCCGACTGCGAGGTCCAGGCGCACGCCGACTAGCCGACGGCGACCTGTTCCCGAGGCTCGCGGACCCGCCCCCACGCCGCGCCCACCAGCAGCAGGGCGACGAGGGTCAGCGCGGCCGCGACCTCGGGCAGCAGCAGCGGCCCGCCCGACGCGAGCACCGCTCCGCCGACCACGCCGGACAGGCCGACGCCGAGGTAGATCGCCGAGGCGTTGAGCGAGAGCACCAGCCCGGCGTGGCCCGGTGACAGCTCGATCAGGCGGTGCTGCACCGGCGGGTTGAACGACCACGTCGCCAGCCCCCAGACGAACAGCGAGATGCCGGCCGCGACCGGCGTCGCCGTCGTCAGCGGCAGCAGCGCCATCACCGCGGTGATGGCCACGGTGACCACGAGCAACGGCTTCCGCGAGCCCCAGCGGTCGGTCGCCCGGCCGCCCGCGAAGTTGCCGATCGCGCCGCCGACGCCGTAGCAGAAGAGCAGCACCGTCACGGTCGTGCCGTGCACGCCCGCGGTCGCCGCCAGCAGCGGCGAGACGAACGTGTAGACCATGAACGCGGCCAAGCAGGCGAGCACCGTCGTGGCCAGCATGACGAGCACCCGAGGGTCCCGGCCCGCGGCGAAGCGCTCGGCCAGGCCGACCCGCGGCGGGGCGGCGACCACGGGCAGCGCGATCCGCACGGCCAGTGCGCTCGCCAGCGAGAACGCGGCGACCAGCGCGAACGCCGCCCGGTAGCCGAGGTGCTGGGAGATGAGACTGCCGAGCGGGACGCCGAAGATGAGCGCGACGGTCAGGCCGCCGAACACCAGCGCGACGGCACGCCCCCGGCGCTCGGGGACGGTCAGCTCGGCCGCCACGGCGCTCGCCGCCGGGGTGAACACCGCGGCGCCGACCGCGGTCACCACCCGGGCGACCAGCAGCGAGCCGTAGCCGGGCGCGAGCGCGGCGAACAGGTTGCCGGCGCCGGTGACGGCGAGCGCGGCGACCAGCAGCGTGCGGCGTTCCCAGGTGCCGGTGGCGGCGGCGAACAGCGGCGAGCCGATCGCGTACGCGATGGCGAAGGCGGTCACGAGCTGCGCGGCGGCCGTGGCCGAGACGTGCAGCTCGCCGGTCAGCGCGGGCAGCAGCCCGGCGACGATGTAACCGCTGGTCCCGACGCCGAACGCGCCGAAGGCGAGGACGGAGATCCTCGAAGGAGCAGGTGCGGACATGGGTTGAGCCCCCAAGCGAAGCAGGGATTGG
This sequence comes from Amycolatopsis sp. NPDC058278, assembly GCF_042881395.1. Lineage (NCBI taxonomy): Bacteria > Bacillati > Actinomycetota > Actinomycetes > Pseudonocardiales > Pseudonocardiaceae > Amycolatopsis > Amycolatopsis sp. NPDC058278. The sequence continues at coordinate 49,502 of NZ_JBHVXZ010000009.1, forward strand.
TTCGACGAACGTCGTAGTTCGACAGTCACCGTACTACGACTCGGCCACCAATTTCGACCGGCGTCGTACAATGGGCCCATGGCCAAGCACGCGACCCTGCCGCCGCTCCACTACCCGGCGCGGGAAGAGATGACCGTCGAAGGCGTGCTCCGCGCCCTCGCCGACCCGGTGCGACTGGCCATCGTCCGCCAGCTGGCGGCGACCGATCAGGAGATCTCGTGCAGCGGCCTGACCGTGCCGGTGACGAAGTCCACACTCACCCACCACCTGAGCATCCTGCGCCAGGCCGGGGTCGTGGCCGGCCGCCAGGAAGGCACCACCAGGCTCAATTCGTTGCGCCGCAACGATCTTGACGCCCTGTTCCCGGGCCTGCTGGACGGCGTTCTGGCCGCTCCGCGCTGATCACCGCGCCAGGAGTGCGGATCGTCACCCGATATCGGGATGACAACGGACCCCCTCCCTTGTTGGACTGGGGCGTAGGCAGCTCACGGCGCTGGGGCCGAATGGCTGCCTCTCTTTATGCCCCCGTACTGAACCGATCCAGAGATCGGCTCGGTAATCGTTTACCCACCCTGGAAGGAGTGCCGTGCCCGTCGCGCTGCTCGCGCTCGCCATCGGAGCTTTCGGCATCGGGACCACCGAGTTCGTCATGATGGGCGTGCTGCCCCAGGCGGCCGCCGACTTCGGCGTCGACATCCCGACCGCCGGCCACCTCATCTCCGCTTACGCCCTCGGCGTCGTAGTCGGCGCCCCCCTGCTCACCGCGGTCGCCGTCCGGCTGCCGCGCAAGACCATGCTGCTGGCCATGATGGGCCTGTTCACGGTGGGCAACGCCCTCTTCGCGCTGTCCCCGAACCAGGAGTTCGGCATCGCGTTCCGGTTCCTGGCCGGCCTGCCCCACGGCGCGTTCTTCGGCGCCGGGGCCGTGGTCGCCTCCAGCCTCGTCGGCCAGGGCGAGCGCGCCAAGGCCGTGTCGCTGATGTTCCTCGGCCTGACCCTGGCGAACGTCATCGGCGTGCCGCTGGGCACGCTGCTCGGCCAGCAGGTCGGCTGGCGCGCCACCTTCGGCGTCGTCGCCGTGATCGGGCTGGCCGCGATCGCCGCCATCGCGAAGCTCGTCCCGCACCAGGGCAAGCCCACCGCCGATGCGTCGCTCAAGAACGAAATCAGCGCCTTCAAGCGCCCGCAGGTGCACTTGGCGCTGGCGATCGTCACGTTCGGGCTGGGCGGCGTGTTCGCCTGCCTGTCGTACATCACGCCGATGCTGACCGACGTCGCCGGCTACTCACCGTCGAACGTCACCCTGCTGCTGTCGCTGGCCGGGGTCGGTATGACGATCGGCAACCTGCTCGGCGGCCGGCTGGCCGACCGCGCGCTGATGCCGAGCCTGTACATCGCCCTGCTGGCGCTGGCGTCGGTGCTGGGCATCTTCACCATCACCGCGCAGGGCAAGGTCGGCGCGGCGATCACGATCTTCTTCGTCGGCGTCGCCGGGTTCATGATCGGCCCGATGATGCAGGCGCGGATCATGGAAAAGGCGGGCGGCACTCCGTCCCTGGTGTCGGCCGCCGTCCAGTCCGCGTTCAACATCGCCAACTCGATCGGCGCCTACCTCGGCGGCCTGGTGATCGCCGGCGGGCTCGGCTTGGTCGCTCCCAACTGGGTCGGCGCGCTGCTCGCGGTCTTCGGGCTCACGCTGGCGATCGTTTCGGGCACGTTGGACCGCCGGGAAGCCCGCGCCGAACGGCGGGAACTCGCCCTGGCGTCCTAAGAGGAGCCGAGCGGGCCGCCGATGATCGTCAGGGCGACGTACAGCACCGCCACCGCCAAGCATGTGAACGTCACGACGTCGACGAGCTTGCCCCGGATCGCCAGGAGGCCCGCCCTGGCCGTCGGCAGCGCCACCCGCAACACCGCGGCGAGGAGGAGCGCGGCGCCGATCAGCGCCGCGCCCTCCCGCCAGTGGTACTGGAAGATCCGCAGCGCCGCGACGGCCACCACCAGCAGCACCACCGCGAACGGCAGCTGGCTGAACCGGCCTCGCCCGCTCCGGCGGTCGCCGATGTCCCGCCGGTCTTCGGTCATGGTCATCAGCCTTGAACCGAGCGTTCCGCCGCCTCGACGACGTTGCTGACGAGCATCGCCCGCGTCATCGGGCCGACTCCGCCCGGGTTGGGCGAAATCCAGCCGGCCACCTCGGCCACGTCCGGGTGAACATCGCCGGTGAGCTTGCCGTCCACGTGGGACACGCCGACGTCGAGCACCGCGGCGCCCGGCGCCACCATGTCCGGCGTGATGATCCCCGGCACCCCGGCCGCGGCCACCACGACGTCGGCGCGGCGGACCTCGGCGGCGAGGTCGCGGGTGCCGGTGTGGCACAGGGTCACGGTGGCGTTCTCGCTGCGGCGGGTCAGCAGCAGGCCCAGCGTGCGGCCGACGGTGATGCCGCGGCCGACCACGGTGACCCGCGCGCCGTTCAGCTCGACGCCGTGCCGCTTGAGCAGCTCGATGATCCCGTACGGCGTGCACGGCAGCGCGCCCCGCTGGCCCAGCACTAGCCGGCCGAGGCTGACCGGCGCGAGGCCGTCGGCGTCTTTCTCCGGGTCGATCCGCTCGAGCACGCGGTTCGCGTCGAGGTGCTTCGGCAGCGGCAGCTGCACGATGTAGCCGTGGCAGGCCGGGTCGGCGTTCAGCTCGTCGATGACGGCTTCCAGCTTCTCCTGGGTGATGTCGGCCGGCAGGTCGCGGCGGATCGAGTTGATCCCGATCTTGCCGCTGTCGGCGTGCTTCATCCGCACGTACGAGTGCGACCCCGGGTCGTCGCCGACCAGGACGGTGCCGAGACCGGGCGTCACCCCCTTCGCGGCGAGGGCCGCGACGCGGGGCTCGAGCTCCGCGAAAATGGCGTTCTTGGTGGCCTTGCCGTCGAGAATCTTCGCCGTCACGGGCCCCATTCTGGCAAAGCGGCCCCCGCGCGTCGCTTCCAGGCGCGGGTGGTCGCAGCCCGTAGAGTGATCGCTACCCCACACGGTCCACTCGCGACGATCACCGCGATCAAGCTGTGATGTACCGCACGTCGCATCACCCGAGGTCAGGCCCGGTGCCGCCGGGTTGCCGGGCGGCAAAACCCACATGCGGGGTGCACTCACGCGCGCGAGCAGTCAAAATGTGCGGGTGGCACAACCGACGACGCAGCTGAACGCGACCGAGCAGGACACCCTGGTCAAGCAGATCGGACTTGCCCTGCTCCGTGCCGCCCCGCGCGACTGGCGCAAGGTCACCGCGGAGTACCGAGCGGTCGGCAGGTACCACGAGCTGACCGGCGAGATCGTCACCGAGGACGGCACGGTGCACGAGTGGCTCGCCACCCACGACATCGCGACCCTGTTCGGCAGGCTCCGCGGTGGCATGTACCGCGACGGACGCGGAACGTGGTTCAACGCGCGCTACCAGCTCGACCACCCGTCCAGCTACAACCTCGAGTACAACCGCGACGAACCGGTGTGGAACCTCGCGCCGCCGCCGCAGGCCTACTCCGACGAGCTGCGGATGTTCCCGCGCACCGAGGAGAACGTCCCCGAATGGCTGATCCGGCGGATGTCCGGGCTCGGCCCGGAGCAGCCGGGGCCGCACTTCCGGATCGCCCGGATCTTCGACACCGTCGGCCCGGCCGGCCGGCCGGTGATCAACCGGCCCGACCTCGAGGTCGACGAGCAGGACCGGCTGCTGGAGTACCTCGAGCACGCCCCGCTGGTGGTGCCCGAGCGCGGCTACGACATCGACCGGCTGGCCGCGACGCCGGAAGCGACCGTCCCGGTCGCCTTCCACAGCGACGGCCAGTGGATCTGGCCCGCCGCCGTCAACTTCTACCTCCACAAGTACGGCGTTTCGCCCGAACCGGACCTGGTCGAGCACGTCCGCGCGGTCGGCTTCGCGCTGCCGCCGGTGGACGAGCCGACGCTGCAGGCCGCCGCCGCGTACCTCACCCGGGGCAACCAGCCGCCACCGCAGCAGCAGCGCCCGGCCGGGCCGCCGCCCCAGGGACCGCCCCCGCAGGGGCCGCCGCCCCAGGGCTCCCCGCAGCAGCAGGCGCCCGCGGGCCCGCCGCCCGTCGCGCCCCCGCCCGTCGCGCAGCAGCAGCCCCAGGAACCGCCCCCGCCGGTGGAAGCACCGCTCTCGGTGCACGCGCCGGCCGAACCGGAGGCGCCGGCCGAAGAGCACGAATACGCCGAAGAGGGCTTCGACGAGCAGGAGTTCGAAGACCGCTTCGCCGAAGAGGACCACCAGTACGGCGACGAGGAGTACGCGCAGCAGCCCGAGCACGCGGCCGGGGCGAACGGCTCGTCGCCGGAAGCGGGCCGGGTACCCGACCTGGAAGAGACCGCGGAATACGTCCCCGACCAGCCGATCGGGCAGGAACAGCAGCCGCCGCGGGACGGCGAGCCCTTCCCGCGGCGCGACGACGAGCACGCCGCCTTCCAGCCCCCGCGGGAAGACGAGCACGCCTTCCCGGCCGAGCAGGCGTTCGAGCCGGGTCAGGCCCGGCACGACGAGGAACCGGCGGACCACCGGGAGGACGAGCCGGCGCACGCGGCGTTCGACTCCGGTCCGCCCGGGCCGGACGACGAGGCGGGGCACGGGTTCGACACGGGCCGGCCGCACCAGGACGAGCCGTCGCACGCCGCCTTCCAGCCACCGGGCAACGAGGACGAACCCGACTTCTCATCGGGCCAATCGCCGCGGCATGACGACGAGCTGTCGCACGCCTTCCAGGCCGGCCTGCCGCCGCACCAGGACGACGAGCCCTCGCACGCCTTCCAAGCCGACCGGCCGCAGCGCGACGAGGAGCCGTCGCACGCCGCCTTCCAGCCGCCGCGGCACGAGGACGAGCACGCCTTCCAGCCCCCGGGCCAGCCCGGCCGGCCGGACGGTGAGCCCCCGTTCCAGCCGCCCCGGCGGGAGCAGGCCGCGTTCGACCCCGGGCCGCCGACCATGATCACCCAGCCCGAGGTGCCCGGCGTGCTGCCGGTGCCGGAGCCGCCGGCACCCCAGCCCGCCGCCCAGGCCGAGCCGCCCGCTCCCCCGCGTCCGGGCCGCCGGGCGCTGCGCCGCGAAACTCCGGACCACCCGGTGCTCGCCGGCCTGCAGGCCAAGCTCGACGAGCTCGACGTCCCCGAAAGCGGCTACAAGCTGGGCGAACCCGCCGAGCACGGCTGGAGCGTCGAAGAGGTCGATGACGGCTGGCGCGTCGGCTGGTACGACGGCAAGCTCAGCAACCCCGCGGTGTTCGGCGACGCCGAGGACGCGGCCGCGTTCATGCTCGGCAAGCTGCTGCTCAACCCGGAGGGCCACCTGCCCCCCGAGGAGCCGCCCGCGCCGGAACCGGAACCCGAGCCGGAACCGGCCGCCCCGCAGCGGGTCGTCGCGACGCTCTCGCCCGAGGTCGCGACCGGCTCGTACCCGGTCCGCAAGCCGGTGCCGCCGCAGGAGCAGACCGCGTTCACCAGCGCCGACGAGCTCTTCGGCGACCTCGAGGACGACGAGCCGCCGGCCCCGCCGCGCCAGCCGGCGCCGGTCCCGGCCGGTCCGCCGCCGATGGCCCAGCAGGCCGGTCCGCCGCCCGCGGCGCCCGCACCGCCCCGGCGCGAACCGCCGTCGGCGCCGACGGTCCTGGCCCCGATGCCGCAGGGTGTCCTGCCGGTGCCACCGCCCCCTCCGGCGGGCGCGCCCGCGCTGCCGCGCCGGGACGAGCCGGCCCGCCCGGCCGTCAACGGTGGCGGGAGCGGAGGCCAGCAGCAGTGGCCGATCGGCCCGCTGGCCGGTGAGCCGCCGCTGACACTGTTCCGCGGCAAGGAGCTGCGCGAACTGCCCGCCGGCAGCGAGCTGGACCGCTTCGGCGGCCCGAACGGCAACCTGACGTACGCGGCGGGCACGCCGTTCGCCGAGCGGTCGCTGGTGCCGGAGTGGATCAACCGCCCGTACCACGTCTACCGGGTGCAACGGCCGCTGGAGGCGCTGGCCGGCGTCGCGATCCCGTGGTTCAACCAGCCGGGCGGCGGGTCGGCGTACCTGCTGCCGGCGTCGATCGAAGAACTCCTGGCCGAGGGCGACCTGATCGAGCTCGACCCGGGCGAACCCCCGATCGATTGAGTGCTTTGCGAAGGCCCCGGCAGCGCGCTGCCGGGGCCTTCGTGGTTTCAGCGGATGACGAGCCCGTGCGCGGCGGCGAAGGCGATCGCCGTTTCGACGTCGACCTCCGCGCCCCGCAGATCGGCTTGGACCAGGGCATTCGCGTCAAGCCGCGCACCGCGCAGATCGGCGCCCTCGAGCTTCGCGCCCTGCAGCCGGGCGCCGGTCAGGTCGCTGCGGCGCAGGTCGGCGCCGGTGAGATCGGCTTCCGTGAGGTTGGCTTCCCGCAGCCGCAGGCCCGACAGCCCGAGCTTGCGCAGCCGGGCCTTCGCCAGCGATGTGAGGGAGAGGTCGCACTCGGTGAGCGCGATTCCGCCGAACCCGCAGTCGGTGAACGACGTGCCGAGCAGCGAGCACGCCGTCCAGCGGCTTTCGGCGAGCACCGTCCGGTCGAAGGTGCACGAGCGGAACGCTGAAGCGTCATGCCGGGAGCGCGACAGGTCGGCCCGGCTGAAGACGCAGTCGTCGAAGGTGCAGCCGCGCGTCCGCAGCCCGCTCAGGTCCGCACCGGTGAAGTCACAACCGGTGAACCGCCGCTTTTCCCACCACTGCCCGGACAACACCGCTTCGCGGTAGTCCTCCCCCGTCTCCAGCACGGCCCCAGGGTGCCACACCGCCGGCTAGCCCCTCCCACCCTGGACGTAGTTCATCGCCGCGACGTACTCGGGCAGCTGCGCGCGGCGTGCCATCTCGGCTTCGTCGAGGTTTTCCAGCCGCGTCTGGATCCACCACAGGTTGCCGAAGGGGTCGCGCACGCGGCCCACGCGGTCGCCGAAGAACAGCACCGTCTGCCGGGTGACCTCGGTGGCGCCCGCTTCGATCGCGCGCCGCTGGGTTTCCTCGCTGTCCGGCACGTAGAGCCGCAGGAAGGCCGGGGTGGCGGCCCAGCCGTCCGGAGAGTCGAACGCCATCACGACCGCGTCGCCGATGCGCGCTTCCGCGTGCCCGATCTTCCCGTCCTCGCCGACGACCCGGCCGAGTTCCTCGGCGTCGAAGGCACTCTTCAGGAAATCGAGCAGACCGGCGGTGTCGCGGCCGATGATCCATGGGGTGACCGTCGTGTAGCCGTCGGGAACGGGGTTGACCATGTTTCCTCCTCGGTTCGTCGCTTCGAACCTAAGGCGGAAATAGGTCGGTTCCTGACCGCTCGGCTCATTACAGTGACGGGATGCCCGACGAGCACTACACCGACGCCGGCCTCGCCGCGCTCTACGACGTGATGAACCCGCGGGACAGCGGCGGCGACTACGCGTTCTACCTGCCGATGATCATGGCCGCCGAATCCGTCCTCGACGTCGGGTGCGGCACCGGTTCGTTGCTGCACTGGGCACGCGAGTCCGGCCACGAAGGACGGCTCGCCGGGCTCGACCCCGCCGAGGGCATGCTCGCCCAGGCGCGCCGCCGGGACGACATCGAGTGGGTGCACGGCGATTTGTCGACCGCGTCCTGGGACGGCGAGTTCGATTTCGCGGTGATGACCGGGCACGCGTTCCAGGTCCTGCTGACCGACGACGAGCTGCGCACGGCGTTCTCGGCCGTTTTCCGCGCGCTGCGCCCCGGCGGCCGGTTCGGCTTCGACACGCGCAACCCGGCCGCCCGGGGCTGGGAGCGCTGGACGCCCGAGAACGTCTGGGAAGCCGGTGAGGTCCGCTCGTGGAACGACGCCGGGCCGTTCGAAAACGGGTACGTCAGCTTCAAGACGACGTACGAAAGCCCGAACTGGGACGCGCCGCGCCACAGCGAGAGCACGTTGCGCTTCCTCGACGTTCCCTCGCTCAACGGGTTCGTCGAAGAAGCCGGGCTGGTCGTCGACGAGCAGTACGGCTACTGGGACCGTTCACCGGTGTCGGACACCAGCCCGGAAATCGTCACGATCGTCCGGCGCCCCCTCACCGGAAGTCCCGAGACTTCGCCTTGATGCGCATCGGCAGCGGCTCGACGCGGTGGGCGAGGACGCTGACCACGCCGTCGGCCTTCTCGAGCACCCCGCGGATCAGCAGCGCCGGGCTGCTGCGCGCGACGCGGTGGTAGCGCTGCCAGAGCCCGAGCGTGCAGATCACGTTGACCATCCCCGTTTCGTCCTCGATGTTGAGGAAGGTGACGCCGCCCGCGGTCGCGGGGCGCTGCCGGTGCGTGACCGCGCCGCCGATCAGCACGCGCGCGCCGTCGTCGAGGTCCGCCAGGCCGCTCGCCGGCACGACGCCGAGCTCGTCGAGGCGATCGCGGATGAACTCGGTCGGGTAGCTGTCCGGCGACACCCCGGTGGCCCAGACGTCCGCCGCCGCGACGTCGAGGCCGTCCATCCCCGGCAGCACCGGCGCCCGCGCGCCGACCAGGCCGGGCAGCCGCTCCGGGCGTTCGCCGGCGACGGCGCCCGCGGTCCACAGCGCCTGACGGCGATCCCCGCCGAACCCGGCGAACGCACCGGCCGTCGCCAGCGCCTCGATCTGCGGCGTGGTCAGCCGCACGCGGCGGGCGACGTCGGCCATGTCGCGGTATTCGCCGTTCTCCGCGCGCTCGGCCACGATCCGCTTCGCGAGCTCTTCCCCGATCTTGCGCACGGTGCTCAGCCCGGTGCGCACGTCGTGGCACTTTCCCGTGCCCGCCTCCAGGGTGGCGTGCGGCAAGCTCCGGTTGATGTCCGGGCCGTGCACGGTGACGCCGTGGCGCCGCGCGTCGGCGACCAGCGACTGCGGTGAGTAGAACCCCATCGGCTGCGCGCGCAGCAGGCCCGCCAGGAACGCGTCCGGGTGGTAGAACTTGAAGTAGGCGCTGGAAAAGACCAGGTGCGCGAAGCTCAGCGCGTGGCTTTCCGGGAAGCCGAAGTTCGCGAACGCCTTGAGCTTCAGGAAGATCTTCTGCGCGAGCTCGTCATCGACCCCGTTCGCGGCGGCGCCCTCGAGGAACCGCTGCCGCAGCAGGTCCATCTTCCGGTCCGACCGCTTCGACCCCATCGCGTGCCGTAGCTGGTCGGCCTCCGCCGCGGTGAAGTTCGCGACGTCCAGCGCGATCTGCATCATCTGCTCCTGGAACAGCGGCACGCCCTTGGTCTTGTGCAGCGCCTTCTCCAGCAGCGGGTGGTCGTAGGTCCACTCCTCGCGGCCCTGCTTGCGGCGGATGTACGGGTGCACCGAGCCGCCCTGGATCGGGCCCGGCCGGATCAGGGCGACTTCGACGGCGAGGTCGTAGAACTCGCGGGGCTGCAGCCGCGGCAGCGTCGCCAGCTGCGCGCGGCTCTCCACCTGGAAGACGCCGATCGCGTCGGCGCGGCACAGCATGTCGTAGATCTTCTCGTCGGCGAGGTCGAGCTCGGCCAGGTCGATCTTTTCGTTCTTGTACTCGCCGACGAGATCGATCATGTAGTGCAGCGCGGACAGCATGCCGAGGCCGAGCAGGTCGAACTTGACCAGCCCGGCGGCGGCGCAGTCCTCCTTCTCCCACTGGATCACGCTGCGGTCGGCCATCCGCGCCCACTCGACCGGGACGACCTGGCTCACCGGCTCGGCGCACATGACCATGCCGCCGGAGTGGATGCCCAGGTGCCGCGGGAAGTCCTCCAGGGCGAAGGCGAGCTGCAGGACCTCGTCCGGGATGTCGTGGTCGTGGTCCTTTTCGGTGTTCTGCAACGAGCCCCAGCGGTCGATCTGCTTGCTCCAGGCGTCCTGCTGGCCCGGCGAGTAGCCCAGTGCCCTGGCGGCGTCGCGGACGGCGGACCGGGCGCGGTAGGTGATCACGTTCGCGACCTGGGCGGTCCGCAGCCGGCCGTGTTTCCGGAAGACGTACTGGATGGCTTCCTCGCGGCGGTCGGACTCGATGTCGAGGTCGATGTCGGGGTAGCCGTCCCGGTCCGGGGCGAGGAAGCGCTCGAAGAGCAGTTCGTAGGCGACGGAGTCGACCTTGGTGATGCCGAGGGCGTAGCAGACCGCCGAGTTCGCGGCCGAGCCCCGGCCCTGGCACAGGATGTCGTTCTCCCGGCAGAACCGGACGATGTCCCAGACGATGAGGAAGTAGCCGGGGAAGCCGAGCTCTTCGATGATGGCGAGCTCGTGCTTGATCTGTTCCTTCGCCCGTTCTTCGTGTGGCTTGCCCTTGAACCGCTCTTCGGCGCCGGTTTTCGTCAGTTCCCGGAGGTAGGTCGTTTCGGTGTAGCCGTCGGGGACGTCGAAGGGCGGCAGTTCGGGGGCGATCAGCTTCAGCGGGAACGCGCATTCCATGCCGAGCAGGGCACTGCGCCGGACGGCGCCGGGGTACCGCCGGAACAGGACGTCCATTTCGGCGCCGCTGCGGAGGAAGGCCGTCCCGGCGGCGGGCAGCCAGCCCTCGAGTTCGTCGATCCCCCGCCGGGCCCGGATCGCGGCGAGAGCGTCGGCGAGCGGAGCACGTTCGGGCCGCGCGTAGTGGGCGGCGGTGGTGGCCACGGTCGGCAGGCCCAGTTCGCCGGCGAGCTGCGTCAGAAGGTCGTTGTGGGTGCTGTCCAGGGGCTGGCGGTGATCGGTGAGCTCGACGTAGACGTTGTCGCGCCCGAAGCGGTCGACGAGGATTTTCAGCTGCTCCGCGGCGGCCGCCGGGCCGTGCGCGACGAGGGCCGAGCGCACCGCGCCCTTGCGGCAGCCCGTCAGCACCACACACTGCCCGGCGACCTCCTCGGCGACCGCGCCGAGGTCGTAGCTGGGCCGTCCCTTTTCGGCCTGGTGGTGGATCTGGCCGGCGGTGATGGCCCGGCAGAGGGCCCGGTAGCCCTGGTCGCCCCGGGCGAGCAGGAGGAGGTGCTCGCCTTCCGGATCGGGAACGCCGTTCTGCGGGCTGCCCAGGCCGAAGCTGAGCTCGGTGCCGAACACGGTATCGACGCCGAGTTCCCGCGCGGCCTCGGCAAAGCGCACGACGCCGTACATGCCGTCGTGGTCGGTGAGGGCGATGGCGTCGAGTTCGAGCCGTGCGGCCTCTTCGACGAGTTCTTCGGGGTGGCTGGCGCCGTCGAGAAAGCTGAAGTTGGAGTGGCAGTGCAGTTCGGCGTAGGGAACGCGGACGGTTTCGGCGCCATCGTCGTTGCGCCGGGCGGGAAGGTCGCCGGGTCGTTGGTAGCCCTCGCGGTGCCGGCCCCAGGCGGGACTGTCACCGTGGTCACCCGGCGGCCCCCCGCCGGCGAGGGTGCGGGCGAGGTCCTTCCAGCGGACGGGTGGGTTGTTCCAGCCCATTCAGTGACTCCCGGGCTGGTCGCGCCGCTGGTCCTCGGCCGCCCGGCGCCGACGGTGCCAGTTGGTGGGGTGGTTCCAGCGGGATCGGGCCTCGGCTTCGGTCATGGGGCTCGCCGGCGCCTCGGCGCGGCGGTCCGCGTTCGTGGGATGGCTCGCCTCGGCCTCACCCAGGCGGCTCACATCCCGCGTCTCCGCACGGCGGACCGCGTTCGTGGGATGGTTCCAACGGCTGCGCACCTCCGCGTCACTCATGCGGCTTGCATCCGGTGCCTCCGCACGGCGGACCGCGTTCGTGGGATGGCTCGCCTCCGCGTCACCCACGCGGCTCACATCCCGCGCCTCCGCGCGGCCGTCCACCCTCGCGGGTGGGCTCCAGCGGATCTCGATTCCGCTGATGCGGCACCCGTTCTCCCGCGACGAGCGCGGGACCGGGAGCGCGATCACCGGGCAGACCCACTCGTCGTCCGCGGGCGTCTCCGGGAGCTGCCCGCGGACCGACCACCGGTCGGGCGTGTCCGCCCGCTCGTCCGTGGCGGGCTCGGGGATCTCGCGCAGCCACTCGCGCTCCTCCGGTGTCCCGCTCGGCGTGGGCCCGGGCTCGGCTCGCAGCCAGTTGCGCAGCTTTCGTGCGTAGTCCTCGTCCATGCTCAGTCGTACACTCCCTCGACCGTCCACAGTGGATTTTCCGTGCCTGCGCAGTGCACCAGCACCGCCTCGGGCGGCTCGTCCCCTTCGCCGGCCAGCACCAGCTGCAGCCGCGCCCGCCGGGGGCCCGGCCGGCGGCGGTCGCCCGTCAGGGGCCACGGGCCCGCCCAGCCCACGACCTCCCGGCCCGCGCCGCCCGCGATGGTGAGGCGTCGCGGGGGTGCCGTGACCTGGTCGCGGGCCGTGATGCCGACGGCCCGGCCGCCGTCGTCGAAGACCTGCGCCGGGACCGGCCGGTCGAGGACCGTCGCCGGGGACGGCGACGGCAGCCGTCCCGGCCAGGTCGCGTCCGGCGGCGTCGTCCGCTCGCGCGGGTCGCCCCAGGGCACCAGCCGGACGCGGCCCGCCGGGTCGCGTCCGCCGTCGAGCACCGGGGTGAGCACGCCTTCGGGTCCGAGGAGGCCCTGAACCCGGACGAACGCACGGGCGGCGCGCTCGTCGTCCTCGTCGGTACCGCCGTTGCGCCACAGGTCGAGCTGCAGCGACCGCCCTTCGACGACCTCCTCGGGTTCCAGCCGCAGCCGCACGACACCGGACGTCGGACGCTGCCCGGGCGCGGCGCGCAGCCAGCCCTCGAACTGCCAGCGCACGCGATCGGCGACGCCGGCGGGCGTCAGCGGTTCGGCGCACCGCCACGCCCGGCCGAGGTGTTCGCCTTCTTCGGTGACCGCGTAGATGCCGAGCCGTGTGCAGGCGAGGCCGTGCCCGGCGAGGCCCGCGCAGAACCGCGTCGCAAGCCCCTTGGCGAGGAACGCCGCGACGTCGACCCGCTCGACAACGGGGTCGAACTCCTCGGCCAGGGCCAGTTCAGGCGGCGGGCGGCGGCGCAGCGGCGGCCGTTCGGAACGGCCGCGCGCCAGCCGGTGGGCGAGCAGCCCGGCCGCGCCGAAGCGGTTGGCGACGTCGCGTTCCGGCAGGGCGGCGAACGCGCCGAGCGTCTTCAGCCCGAGGCGGCGCAGCAGATCGGCCAGCTCCGCGCGATCGGCACCGGGCTGGTCGAGCTCGGTGACCGGAAGCGGGGCGAGGAATTCGGCAACCCGCCCGGCCGCGACGAGTTCACCGCACCGCGCGGCGAGCGTCGCGGCGAACAGCCCCTCGGCGACACCGACCTGACACTCGACCCCGGCCGCGGCGGCGACCTCGTCGAGAAGCCGTTCGACGAGCGCGTGTTCCCCGCCGAAGTAGCCGGCGGCCCCGTCGACGGGAACGGCGACCAACCCGGGCCGCACGACCTCAACCCCGACAACGAGCCCTTCGACGGCCCGCGCGACGGCTTCGAACAGCCGCGCGTCCCGCCCGTCGTCGGCGGCGAAGACGGCGAGTTCCGGACAGTTCGACTGGGCATCCCGCCGCCGCATCCCCCGCCGGACGCCACTCCGCCGGGCAACGGCGTTGCAGGCAACTACCCGGTTGGCGCTGAAGACGCCAACGGGCAGGGCGGCATCAACCCCACCAACGGCGGCAGCGGCGACGGCGGGCCAGTCCGGGCACCACAGGACGAGCATGCGGGCGGGGGCGTCGGGCGCGCTGCGGGGGGACGGGACGGTCACTTGGCCTCCCGAACCCGACCGCCACCCCGACGCGGGTGGGGGTGCTGGAGTGCTCGGCTCGCGTGCGTGGAGGGTCGGCCCGCGTGCCCGGGCGGTTGGCTCGCGTTGCTGGAGGGTCGGCCCACGCACCGAGAGGCTCGGCTCGCGTGACTGGAGGGTCGGTTCACGTGATTGGAGGGTCGACACGCGTCACTGAAGGCGCGACTCGCGTAACTGGAGGCGCAACTCGCGTGACTGGAAGCGCAACTCACGTGATTAGAGGCGCAACTCGCGTGACTGGAGGGTCGACACGCGTGATTAGAGGGTCGACTCGCGTGACTGGAGACGCAACTCGCGTGATCAGAGACGCAACTCGCGTGACTGGAGGGTCGACACGCGTGATTAGAGGGTCGACTCGCCTGGGTGGGCAGTTGGCTTGGGTGGGGAGGCTGGGCGGGGGTCATGCTGTGGCCTCGCGGAGCGAGGGCGCGGGGAGCGCCTGGGTGACCTCGCCGGTGGCTGCCGGGAGGTGGAGGTCGGCCGTGACCGGGCGGGCCGCCGCGCCGCGGCCGTGGGCTCGGACCCGTACCCGGCGTGACTCGAGGTGGCCGTACCCGAGTGATGGGCCCGACCAGGGCTCACGGCGACACGACAGCTCCACGTCGGCTCCAGGCCAAGCCCCGGACGACAGCAGCACCGCACCGCGGTGACGAGCTCGGGCCGACAGCCGACGTGCCACGGCCGGCTGGACCGTCTCCGACTGGACTGCCACCAGGTCGACGCCGTCCAGCAACGCCGCGATCACCGCCGGGAGCTCCGCTCCCGGACGCGGGACCAGCGCCAGGCGGGTGACGTCGACCCCGTACTCGGCCGCCGCCGCGATCCCCAGGGATGGCATGCCCGCCACCGCCGCCCAGGAACCCGCGGTCGTGGCCGCGGCGAGGAGGGCGAGCAGCAGCGATGTGCCCCCGTGGACCGCCACCGTGCTCCCGCGCCGGAGCCCGGTGTCGGGCAGCAGCCCGGCCAGCGCCGGGACGACCGGGAGCACCCTTCCCGTCGCCCTGGCCCGCTCGGCCTGGGCCGCCACCCGGCTCGCCGTGCTGACCCCGGGCAGGGCCGCCAGCCGGGCCACCGGCGGCTCCACCACAGCGGTCACCGCACGCACCTCCCCACCACGGACTAGGGCCGGCGGTCGAGCCTCTCCCAAAACGCGACCGACGGCACTGGTTCGCCGCGGGGAAGGCGGCGGTTCCACGTCGAACGTCTGTTCGACTAAGACCAGTCAACCGCGAACCACCCGAGGTGTCAAGTCACCCACTAGTGGGGTATGCGGCCTGGAAGTCCAGGCGCGCGTCGGCGCCGGAAGCGATCCGCTCGAGCTCGTCGTCGAGCGCCAGGAACGTCTCCCACGGCGACCCGCCGAGCCGCTCGGCGACCCGCTGCTCCAGCTCCGGCACCCGCTTTCCCTTCCACACCTTGTCCGCCAAGCTGACGAGCAGGTCTTCGAAGGTGACGTCCGGCGCGTCCCAAGAACCGTGCGTCCGCGCGAAGCGCGCCAAAGACTCCTCGACCCCCTGCGAAAGCAGCAACGAGTAGCCGGCGGGTTCGTGCGCCGACCCCGGACCGGACAGCTCCGCGGGGTGCAGGATCTTCCCGATGTCGTGCGTGGCCGCGCCGAACAGCACCGCCGGGACGTCCACCCGCGGCCCCACCCACCCGGTCAGCGTGACCGCGACGTCGTGCACCACCCGCAGGTGCGCCCCCAGCCGGGGCGGCGCGGCCAGGGTTTCCAGCAAGGTCCGCGCCCGGGGCGGCAGCGGGGCGAATCCCGGGGCGTCGAGGGCGTGGCGCAGGTTCACCCCGCCACGGTAATGAAGTTGCCCGCCCCGGCGCCGGTCGCTAGACAGGCGGCGTGGAGCTCACCGACGCCCGCCCCGAAGACTGCCCCGAACTGCTGGTCCTCCAGCGCTGCTGCTGGGTGCAGGAGGCCGTCCTCAACGACACCCTCGACATCCCCGCCCTGCACGAGACCCTCGAAGACGTCCGCGACTGGACGAAAACGTGGTCGGTGTGGGTGCTGCGGGAGGACCACCGGCTGATCGGCGCCGTGCGCGCCCGCCTGGACGGGGACCGCTGGGAACTCGGCAGGCTGATGGTCGCGCCGGACTTCGCCGGACGCGGACTGGGCCGCCGGCTGCTCGCCCACGCCGAAGCGCAGGCGCCCGCGGAAGCCCGCCGGTTCGCCCTCTTCACCGGCGCGCGCAGCACCCGCAACATCGCGCTGTACCAGCGGGCCGGCTACCGGCTCACCGACGCGCCGGCGCCCGACGGCCACATCGCCGGGGCGGTCTATCTGGAGAAGGACGTCACGCTGCGCGAAAAACCCGGTCCGGCCGCCTGACGCTACGGCGTCGGCTAGATTTCCCGGTGGACTTTGGGAGTGGCGATGACCGAACCGCGGAGACGGCCGATCGTGGCACTCGCCTGCGCCCTCTTCGCGGTGGGAGCGGCGGGAGCGGTCGCCGCCGGCTGCGGGGTTCCGGGCGCCACGGCCGCGGCCACGGCGCCGACGACCATCGGGGCCCAGTGGCGCTCGTTCCGCGCCGACGTCACCGGGATCCGCCCCGGTTCGGACGACCACAGCCTCGTCGTGCAGGTCGACCTGCCCGGCAAGGACCCCGGCTGCGTCCAGGAGCCGCGGATCGAACAGGTCGTGGAGGCGAAGACCGACATCCGCGCGGACGTCGTCTACTCGACCCGCCCCGCGGCGGGCGGCTGCCAGGACAAGGTGCCCGCGGAGCTGCGGCTGACGACGACGGACCCGATCGCCGACCGGACGGTCATCCTCAACGCCGACACCGGCAACGCCTGGCACAAGCTGGGCGCGGGCTGGGGCCACTGCGACCGCCAAGGCACCTGCGCCCCGCCCGCCGACCACTGCGATCCGGCGTGGATCGGTGCCGCCGCGTCCGCCGCCGGTGCCGTCGGCCCGGGCACGACGCGCGTGTGCGTGCCGGGCTGGCTGGTCCTCGACCTCCCGCAGCACCAGTCCGAGCCGCCGTCCCGCACGGCTTTCCGCTGGAGCGACGCGGGGTGGACGTCGTTCGCGCAGGCCCGGTCCGCCGGCTGCGCGGAGATCCTGGCGGCCGAGCCGAAGTTCCCGGCCGCGCTCTGCAGGACGCTGCCCGCGCCCGCCTAGCGCGGCAGCTTCTTGACGATCTCCGCGCCGACCGCCTGTACGGCGGCGTCGGTCTCGTCCTGCGGCATCGGCGAGTTCGAGAAGAACCCCTTGTCCCAGCCGGACACCTCGAGGATGACGACGGTCGTGCCCTTCAGGACGTGCAGTTCGGACCCGCTGAACGCGCTGTCGGTGGCGAGCCGGACCAGGACCGCCTTGTCGCCGATGCCGCGCACGTCCGTCGGCGGGAGCGCCGGTGCCTTCGGCGTGAACATGTCGTTCGCCTGCTCGCGCGCGCTCTCCCCGGAGTACCGGGTGATCTGGACGTGCATGGTGGCGTCGCGGACGTTCTCGTCCGGCCCCGGTTTCCAGCTGCAGCCCTGCTGCTTGATGCCGGGGAGGTCCTGGGTGCCCTGGCCGCCCAGGACGAAGCTCGGGAAACCCGCCTTCTCCAGCACCGGCGCCGGGACCTGGCACTCGGCGGGCACCGGCGACGACGACGGTGCCGCGCCGGTGCTCGCGAAGTAGTCGCCCGCGAAGATGCCCAGCGGAATGCCCGCGCCGAGCAGCACGACGACGACGCCGACGATGCCGAGGATCAGCCCGGTCCGCTTCTTCTTCGGCGGCGGCACCGGCGCGCCGTACCCGGCGGGCGGGTACCCGGGCGGATACCCCGGCTGCTGCGGGTAGCCCGGCTGCTGGGGATAGCCCTGCTGCGGCGGATATCCGGGTTGCTGGGGATAGCCCTGCTGCGGCGGGTACCCGGGCTGCTGTTGCGGGTAGCCCGGGTACCCCTGCTGACCTTGGCCGTACGGCGGCGGTTGCTGCATCGAGCCCTCCCTCTCGAAGCGCGGGTCGTGACATCCGGGGCTTCGCCCCGGAGCCCCCGAAAGCGGTTAGTGCGCGAAGTGGCGCGTCCCCGTCAGGTACATGGTGACGCCCGCCTTTTCCGCGGCCGCGATGACCTCGGGGTCGTGGACCGAGCCGCCGGGCTGCACGATCGCGCGCACGCCCGCCTCGGTCAGCACCTCCAGGCCGTCCGGGAACGGGAAGAACGCGTCCGACGCGCCGACCGCGCCCTTGGCCCGGTCGCCCGCCCGCGAGACCGCGAGCCGCGACGAGTCGACCCGGTTGACCTGGCCCATGCCGACGCCGACGGTCGCGCCGCCGGTGGCCAGCAGGATCGCGTTCGACTTGACCGCGCGCAGCGAGCGCCACGCGAACTCGAGGTCGCGCAGGGTCTGCTCGTCGGCCGGGGCGCCGGTGGCCAGCTTCCAGTTGGCGGGGTCGTCGCCGGAAGCGTCGATCGCGTCGGCGGTCTGCAGCAGGACGCCACCGGAGATCGGGCGGAACTCGATCGGCGACGCCGGGGCGGCCGGCAGCTTCAGCAGCCGGATGTTCTTCTTGCGCTGCAGGATTTCCAGCGCCTCGGCGTCGAAGTCCGGGGCCAGCACGACCTCGGTGAAGACCTCGGCGATCTGCTCGGCGGCCTCGCGGCTGACCGGCCGGTTCGTCGCGATGACGCCGCCGTAGGCCGAAACCGGGTCGCAGGCGTGCGCCTTGCGGTGCGCTTCGGCGACGTCGACGCCGATCGCGAGACCGCACGGGTTGGCGTGCTTGATGATCGCGACGGCGGGCTCGGCGAAGTCGTACGCAGCGCGGCGTGCGGCGTCGGTGTCGACGTAGTTGTTGTACGACATGGCCTTGCCGTGCAGCTGCTCGGCGTGCGCCAGGCCGGGCCGCTCGCTCTTGTACAGCGCGGCCTTCTGGTGCGGGTTCTCGCCGTAGCGCAGGACGTCGGCGCGTTCCCAGGTGGCGCCGAGGAAGTCCGGGAAGCCGGCGTCGGCAGTGTCCGCGTCGGGGGCGTACGCGCTGGCGAACCACGACGCGACAGCCGTGTCGTACGCCGCCGTGTGCGCGTATGCCTGGGCGGCGAGGCGCTTGCGGTCTTCGAACTCGAAGCCGCCGCCGGCGACGCGCTCGAGCACCCAGCCGTAGCGGGCCGGGTCGACGACGACCGCGACGCTGCCGTGGTTCTTCGCCGCCGCGCGGACCATGGCGGGGCCGCCGATGTCGATGTTCTCGACGCAGTCCTCGTGGCTCGCGCCGGACGCGACGGTCTGCGCGAACGGGTACAGGTTCACCACGAGCAGGTCGAACGCCGCGATGTCCAGCTTGCGCAGCTGCTCGACGTGGTCGGGGTTGCCCTGGTCGGCCAGCAGCCCGGCGTGCACGTGCGGGTGCAGCGTCTTGACGCGGCCGTCCAGCGACTCCGGGAAACCGGTGACCTGCTCGACCGGCGTGACCGGGACCCCGGCGTCGGCGATGGCCTTCGCCGTGCCGCCGGTGGAGACGATCTCGACGCCGGCCGCGTGCAGGCCGGTCGCGAGGTCCAGGAGGCCCGCCTTGTCCGAGACGCCGATCAGCGCCCGGCGGACCGGGCGCCGTCCCAGGTCAGTGCTCACGAAATGTCACCTTTCGTCCGTCCACGGTGCAGCCACCGCGGCCGAGTCGCTCGATCGTTTCCACCAGCAGCCTGCGTTCGACGGCCTTGATCCGTTCGTGCAGGACGTCTTCGTCGTCGTCGCTCTCCACGACGACCGCCTCCTGGGCGATGATCGGCCCGGTGTCGACCCCGGCGTCCGCGAAGTGCACGGTCGAGCCGGTGACCTTGACCCCGGCCTCCAGCGCGTCGCGGACCGCGTGCATCCCCGGGAAGGACGGGAGCAGCGCCGGATGCGTGTTGATCACCGTGAAGCGGCCGAGGAACTGCTCGCCGAGGATCTTCATGAACCCGGCGGAGACGACCAGGTCGGGCCGGTACGCCGCGACGGCCTCGGTCAGCGCCTTGTCCCACGCGGCGCGGTCGGGGTGATCGGCGACGCGGACGCTGAACGACGGGATGCTCAGGCGCTCGGCGCGGGTGAGGGCCTCGATGCCGGTGCGGTCGGCGCCGACGGCGACGACCTTGGCCGGGAAGCCGGACCGCCCGGTGGCGTCCAGCACCGCCTGCAGGAGGGTGCCGGAACCCGACGCGAGCACGACGAGCTTCACCGGAGTGGGCAGGTCCAACCGTTGAGACAGAGCGGGCTCCTTGCCGCGGGCGGTGCGCAGCCGGGCGCACGGCGCTTCACCAGGTCACGTAAACCCTAACGGTCCCCCTCGTCCGGCTCGACGTCGCCGCAGGTCTCGGTGCCTCCGGTCACAGCGCCGCCCGGTTCGGGAGCGGCTCCGGGGACGTCTTCGGCCGGTTCTACGAGGCCCAGCTCGGCGTCGGCCTCGGCTTCGAACTCCGCGTCCTCGGCGGAAATCTCCTCGTCCTCTTCGGACTCTTCGAGGGCTTCAGCCGCTTCGAGTTCCTCGACGGCTTCGGACGCTTCTTCCGCGTCGATGTCGTCGGCGTCCTGGAAGGCCTCGTTGTCTTCGAGCGCTTCGGGCGGCGGAGCGGGCGGCTCGTGCTCGCCCGTGAAGAACGCGACGAACGAACCCGGGATGACGATCCAGCAGAACGCGACGATCGAAGCGACGCCGACCGGGACGCTCACCGGGTCGAACGGGCCGTCACCGAGCCGCCCGCCGGCCAGCGTGCCCAGCACGACGCAGCCGAGCGCGACGACGGCACCGGCGACCGCGACCGCCCGGATGCGCTGCGCCGGATCGGCGTCGGCCTTGCGCAGCGACCAGCCGGCCAGCGCGCCGGCCGCCGCGGGCAGCACCAGCAGCGCCGGCCACCAGGCCGCGTGGTGCTCGGGCAGGCCGCCGAGCAGCGGGACGGCGGGCACGGCGCCGCCGCGGTAGCCGAACATGCCGACGGTGAGCGGCCCGATCGAGAACCCGGGCCCGGTGACGAAGGACAGCGCCGCCGTCACGGCGTTCGGCAGGTACAGCAGCGAGAGCAGGAAGAGCCCGGAACTGGTGCCGAACCCGGGTTCGTAGGTACCGGACACCGTCGCCCACGACAGCCCGGTCGCGACGGTGAACACGGCGGCGCCGCAGGCCACCAGGATCGCCAGGCTCATCGCGCCGACGCGCAGCCCGCGCAGCGCGAGCGCGTCGATGCGGTCGGCGACGGCGTCCGGCAGCCCGCACGACCGGGTGATGCCCGCGCACGAGGCCGCGGCGGCGAGGAGCCCGGGCACGACGAAGGCGAGCGCCGGGTTCGCCGTCACCGGCGAGCCCTGGGCGCAGAGCGCGACGACGAGCCCGAACACCGCGTGCGCACCGGTGATCGTGAGCAGCACCGGCCGGGCTTCGCGGAACGACCGGCAGCCGAGGCGGCGGGCGGCGCCGGACGCCGTCCGCGCGGCGAGCGCGACGACACCCAGCGTCGGCAGCAGCGGCAGGACCCCGAGCGGGTGGCCGCCGATACCGAGGCGCACCTGGTGCGCGGCGAGCCAGCCGGGCCCGGCGGCCAGCAGCACGCCGGTGCCGGAGAAGGCGGTGCGGCCGGCGGTGAGGGCGACCAGGGCCAGCACGGTCGCGACGGCGGCGTAGCCGGTGACCAGCGGGCCGAGGGCGGCGGCGAGCAGCACGCGGAGCCGGGACCCCGGGGCGGGTTCGGCGCCGGGTCCGGGCTCGCCCACCGCTTCACCCGGCGGGTGGGGGTCGTCGGTGAGCAACTCCATGATCCGCACCCTGACATCCGGGCTGGTCCATCCGGGTGAGCCACGCCGCCGCCGGGAGCGGGAGCTCACCCGGTCGGGTCTCCGCCGACGTAAAACACCCGCTGTGACAACGAGGGTCACAGCGGGTGTTCGAAGGGGGAGCTGCGTCAGTTCGACTTGCCGAAGCCACCGGGCGGCGTGCCCGGGTTCTCCGGCGGCGGCTGCTGGAAGAACTGGCCCTGCATCGGGGCGTACGTCGTGGCCTGCTGGCCCGGCGGCGGCGTGGTCGACGGCGGGTTCGGCGAGCCGTACTGGCCCGGCTGCGAGAACGGCGCCGACGGCTCACCGGTCGGGGCGACCGGCCCCGGCCCGTGGCCCGGCTGGCCGAACTGCTGACCGGCCTGGCCCCCTTGACCGGCTTGACCGGACTGGCCGTACTGCTGCTGGCCCGGCTGGCCGTACTGGCCGCCGTAGGACGGCGCGGCGGGCTTCGGCGACGGCGGCTTGATGACGTCGTGCGCGATCAGCAGCGCGCCGACCGCGACGAGCATCTGCAGGATCGCCAGGATCAGGATGACGGTGACGATGCCGGGCGAGGTCTGCAGCCCGACGAGGGTGTCCAGGACCTCGAGCGCGCCGAGGACGCTGAACAGCGCCGCGAACGGCAGCGTCTTCGGGCCCTTGGGCAGCGCGTGCATCGCGGCGAGCAGGCCACCGCCGAGCAGGAACGTCCCGCCGAGGCCGACTTCACCGTTGTCGGAGAAGCCGAGGAAGTACTGCACGAGGCCGAGGCCGGCGACGACCAGGGCGAGCAGGAGCGGCAGGTTCTGCGGCAGGCCGGCCCCGCCGGAGGGCGCCTGGTGCGAATGCGGCGGCTGCTGCGACGGGAAGCCGCTGGACGGCGGTCCGGGGGGCTGCTGGCCGCCACCCTGCTGGGGGTAGCCGGGCCCACCGCTGGGGAAGGTCATCGGATGCACTCCTGTCGGTTCGACCGGCACTCCGGGCGCGCGGGCGCCCGGAAGAAAGACGAGGCGGCTTGTGTGCGCAGAACGCTAGCGCACTCGAAGGCCGTCAGCCCACCAGACGTGTGAATACCTCGCCGGGTTTCATGCCGAAACGAGGTAAGGCCGGGCACCCGACTGGGTGCCCGGCCTCACCAGGAGTTACTGCGTCAACCTCAGCCGAGGTTGTTGTACAGCTCACGCGCGAGGACGGCGGTCTCGCTCGGGGTCTTGCCGACCTTGACGCCGGCGGCCTCGAGGGCCTCCTTCTTCGCGGCGGCCGTGCCGGAGGAGCCCGACACGATGGCGCCCGCGTGGCCCATGGTCTTGCCCTCGGGCGCGGTGAAGCCCGCGACGTAGCCGACGACCGGCTTGGTCACGTTCTCCTTGATGTAGGCCGCGGCGCGCTCTTCGGCGTCGCCGCCGATCTCGCCGATCATCACGATGACCTTGGTCTCGGGGTCCGCCTCGAACGCCTCGAGGGCGTCGATGTGCGTGGTGCCGATGATCGGGTCACCGCCGATGCCGACCGCGGTGGAGAAGCCGATGTCCCGCAGCTCGTACATCATCTGGTAGGTCAGCGTGCCGGACTTCGACACGAGGCCGATGTTGCCGGGGCCGGTGATGTCGGCCGGGATGATGCCGGCGTTCGACTTGCCCGGGCTGATCACGCCGGGGCAGTTCGGGCCGATGATCCGGGTCGTGTTGCCCTTGGCGACGGCGTGGGCCCAGAAGTAGGCCGAGTCGTGCACCGGGATGCCCTCGGTGATCACCACGGCGAGCGGGATCTCGGCGTCGATCGCCTCGATGACCGCGTCCTTGGCGAACTTCGGCGGCACGAAGATGACCGACACGTCGGCGCCGGTCTCCTTGATCGCCTCTTCGACGGTGCCGAAGACCTTGAGGTCCTTGCCCTCGATGGTGACGGTCTGGCCGGCCTTGCGGGCGTTGACGCCACCCACGATGTTCGTGCCGGACTTCAGCATCTTGGTGGCGTGCTTCATGCCCTCGGAGCCGGTGAGCCCCTGGACGATGACCTTGCTGTTCTCGTTGAGGAAGATCGACATTTCACGCACCTGCCGCGGCGAGCTCGGCAGCCTTGTCGGCCGCGTTGTCCATTGTGTCCACCACGGTGACCAGCGGGTGGTTCGCGTCGGCCAGGATCTGGCGACCCTCGACGACGTTGTTGCCGTCCAGGCGGACGACCAGCGGCTTGGCGGCCTCGTCGCCCAGGATCTTCAGGGCCTCGACGATGCCGTTCGCCACCGCGTCGCAGGCGGTGATGCCGCCGAAGACGTTGACGAAGACGCTCTTCACGTCGGTGTCGTTGAGGATGACGTCCAGCCCGGCCGCCATGACCTCGGCCGACGCGCCGCCGCCGATGTCGAGGAAGTTCGCCGGCTTCACGCCGCCGTGCTTCTCACCCGCGTACGCCACGACGTCCAAAGTGGACATCACGAGACCCGCGCCGTTGCCGATGATGCCGACCTGGCCGTCGAGCTTGACGTAGTTGAGGTTCTTGGCCTTGGCCTTCGCCTCGAGCGGGTTCTCCGCGTCCTTGTCCACCAGGGCCTCGTGGCCCGGCTGGCGGAAGTCCGCGTTCTCGTCGAGGGTGACCTTGCCGTCGAGGGCGATGATCTTGTCCTGCGGGTCACGGACCAGCGGGTTGACCTCGACCAGGGTGGCGTCCTCGGAGACGAAGGTCTCCCAGAGCTTCACCACGACGTCGGCGGCCTCGTCGATGATGTCGGCCGGGAAGTTGCCGGCCTTCAGGATCTCGAGCGCCTTCGCCTTGTCCACGCCGGCGATCGCGTCGACCGGGATCTTCGCGAGCGCGTCGGGGCGTTCGACCGCGAGCTGCTCGATCTCCATGCCGCCCTCGGAGGACGCCATCGCCAGGAACGTGCGGTTCGCGCGGTCCAGCAGGAAGGAGAAGTAGTACTCGGACGCGATGTCCGAGGCTTCGGCCACGAGCACGCGACGCGTGATGTGGCCCTTGATGTCGAGGCCGAGGATGGCTTCCGCCTTCTCCTTCGCCTCGTCCGGCGTCTGGGCCAGCTTGACGCCGCCCGCCTTGCCGCGGCCGCCGACCTTCACCTGCGCCTTGACGACGACCTGGTTACCGATCTGCTCCGCGGCGGCCTTGGCTTCTTCGGGGGTGCTAGCCACCGAGCCCGGCAGAACCGGTACTCCGTGGGCGGCGAAGAGATCCCTCGCCTGGTACTCGTAGAGGTCCACTACTCCAGTCTCCTGACGACACGCCACTGCAGGTGGTCCGCGACCGGACCGCGCTGTCGGACCAGTCGAGGTTAGCGACCTGCGCAGACGCAGGGGACTCCGCACCTGGTGAAGTCGGTCACCGTACGCGGTCAGACGGTGCTTCACCGGTGTGAGACCGCCCACCGGCGAGCTGTTTCACCACCTCCGAGGCGGTCTCGGCCGTGAAGACGGGGACACCCCCGAGCGCGTCCTCGAGGTCTTCGGGCGGGGCGGCGCCGAGCACGCCGACCGCGTCGGGGTCCTCTTGCTCGGCGGTGCGGAGGATCTGTTCGACGGTGCCCACGGGCCCGGCGTGGACGACCTCCACGCCGTCGTCGCGCAGGACGCGGCCCAGCGCGACGGCGGCCGGGTCGGGCTCTTCGAACTCCACGAGCAGCACCCGCAGGCGCTCACGGCGCACGGCGTCCCCCGGCGGCCGAGATGCCGGCGGCGGCGAGCAACGCGGCCGTGGCGGCGAGCGCGACCCAGAACCCGGCGGCCGGGCTCGCCCCGCCGAGTGAGCCGCCGACGAGCGGCAGCTCCGCGGCGTGCAGCGCGGTCAGCAGGGCGGCGCCGGCGAGCAGGGCGGCCGCCGGCTTCGGCCGGGACCGCGTCGCGAGCGCGGCCGCACCGACGACGACCACGGCGGCGGTCAGCAGGCCCCACGACGGCGTGTCGAGGTGGGACCAGAGGCCCGCGGCGACGTAGCCGGGAACGGCGAAGACGGGCAGCCCGAACGCGGCCACGGCCAGGATCGCCCCCGCCGCGACGGGCGTGAGTGTCCGGTGGTCCGGCTCGGCGCCGTCCCCGGCGTCTTCGCGTTCGACGACACCGGTGCCGGCGGCGGCGAGCGCGGCCAGGGCGGCGAGCACGAGCGCGGCGAACGTCCAGGCGGCACCGGCCCCGAGGTCGTAGCTGAAGACGGGAGCGGCCGCGCCCCCGAAGCCGGCGAGGTTGCCGGCCTGGGTGGCGGTCAGCGCGGTGTTGAGGACGGCCGTGCCGGCCAGGACGATCCCGGCCCAGGCCACCCCGAGCACGGGCCGCGCGACGGCGGCGGTCTTCGGGACGAGCACCCCGGCGGCGGGGACGGCGAGCACGAGCGCGGCGGCGAGGAGGAACCAGCGCGCGGGACTGTCGGCGGCGGCGCTGACCGGCGTGGTGGCGCCCGGGTTCAGCGCGGTGACGGCGACCTGCGGCGCGAAGGCGCCGATGAGCGCGGCGATCGCGGTGGCGAGACCGAGCAGGCCGGTGGTGAGCCGCCACCAGAAGAGGCCGGGGAGCTTCGCGCTGCCGGCGAGGTCGGCTTCGGTCTTTTCGGTGCGCTCGGTCAGCCGCGTGCCCGCGAGGCCGCCGACGACGGCCGTCGCGACGAGTGCGAGCGCGGGTCCCCAGGTGACGTCCAGGTCACCCCGGAAGAGTCCGGCGAGAACGGGCGGCGCGGCCACCCCGAAGGCGGCGGCGGCCAGCCCGGCGAGAGCCCCCCGGGCGACGTGCTCGGCCGGAGCGGCGAGGGCGAGCACGGCGGCGAGCGGCAGGGCGGCGGCGACCAGGAGGTAGCCGCCGAGCGCGGGCCAGGGGCCTTCGAAGGCGGCGCGGGCGAGCAGGAAGCCGTTGCCGGAGTGGACCGGAGCGGTGAGCAGCCCGGCCCCGGCGACGACGGCGAGCAGCGGGACGAGCAGCCGCCACCGCCGGCGTTCGGGCTCGTCGTGGTTCCGCAGGGCCCGCCACGCGACGACCCCGGCGGCCGCGGTCAGGACGTGCCCGGCGACGAGCAGCCAGAACCCGCCGCCGACGGCGGAGCTGCCGAGGAACCGGTCGGGCAGGTAGAGCTCGGGCCGGATGGTGAGCGGGCCGTTGACGGCGAACTGCAGGTCGAGGACCAGCCGCCCGGGAGCGAGGGCGGCCAGCCCGAGGACGAGGCCCCCGCCCAGGCCGGGTTTCCCGACGGCGGCGAACCAGATGGCGGCAACGGCGGGCGCGAGAGCGAGGAGGGCGAGCCACGGCCAGCTGGTGAACCCGGGCCCGGCGGCGGGCGAAACGGGCACGATCGAGGCGGCGGTGAGGGCGACGGCGCCGAGTGCGGCCAGGGCCAGGCCGGTTTTCAGGGCGCTGGAGGGGCGGGTTTCGGTGTCGTCGGCCCAGGGCCCGCTCTCGTCGGCCGGCGAGGCGACGGAGGTGTGCGGCTTGCCGGGGGTGCGGCTCGGTTGCGAGGGGTTGCTGCGCGTTCGGGCAGTTCGGCCCGCTGATGCTGGCTTGGGAGAACTACTTGCGGGGCGTTGCGGCGCGCCGGAAACGGTACCGGCGGCGGGGACGGGCCGGGTGGGCTCGCCGGACCGGTCGGCGCCGGTGGAATCGCCAGCAGGGGCAGCGGCCCTGGGCGCACCCGGCACACCGCCCGCGGCAGGCACGGGCCGTGTTGGCTCGCCCGACCGGTCGGCGACTGCGGAATCGCCCGCAGGGGCAGCACTCGCCGCGCCTCCCGCGGCAGGCACGGGCCGCGTGGGCTCGGGGGGACCCGGTGCGCTCTGGTCCGTTGAGGGTGGGGCCTGCGCAGACCCCGGCCGGGCCGGGGGCGGGCTCGGGGGCGCGTTGTCCGGACCTCGTGCCTCGGGTTCTTGGCGGGGGCCGGGGGTGCTTCCGGTGGGGGGCTCTGCGCGTGGGGGCATATTGCCCGCGACGCTAGCAAGTTCGGGCCGTCCGGGAGCCGTGGCGGGGCGCGAGTCGTCGGATGCGCTTCAACCCTCCCCCGCAATTCGTTATTCCGGCCTTCGGAGGCTCTTCGGACGCTCCTGAGGCCCGTTGGGCCATTCGGTGGGCCTTCACCACCCGTCAAGCCTGTAAGGCAAGTCACACCGAACGCCGTAAACCCCCTCTAACTTTGGGTGATTTCCACAGGTGAGCGGGGTGGCGGTTCCACCCGATCGGCCGACAGCGGGGGCACGTCTTGCCGACAGCGGTACCCCTTGGTTACTGTCCCGGGGTCCCCATTACAGTCAGGTCACGAAGTAGGACGCGAGCAAACCACCCCCGAGGTTGGCTCATCGGGTTCCCCCGCCCACAGTCCTCGACCCGACTCCCCGACGATGGAAGGCCCTGTCTTGGCTTCACACCGCTCCCCCGGCGGCCAAGCTCCTTCCCCGGCATTGAAGGACGCACTGGAAGGTGCGGTCGTTCGTGTCCGGGGTGCGCACCGCATCGCCCCGCCCTCTTCGGCCCTTCGCGGCCGTGTCGTGGTTGCCGCTGTTGCGGCTGGTGCGTTCGCCGCCGCTGCTGCGGGCTCGACCCTCAAGACAGTCACCGACACCGACACCGCCGTCACGCCGCTGGCCAACAGCCAGGACGCCAGCGCTTCCCTGACCGCGGGAGGTGCGGGCTCCGGGGGTGCCCCCGAGCTCCTGCCGACCGGCCACACCGTCGACGCCTCCGCCGAGGCCGCCAAGCTCGCCGACAGTGCCTCCGTCACGCAGGCCCGTGAGCAGCGCGAAGCCGAGGCCGCCAAAAAGGCCGCCGAAGAAGCCTCCCGCCCGAAGACCTGCCTGCCCGCGCACGGCACCTTCACCTCCGGCTTCGGTGCCCGCTGGGGCACGAGCCACCTCGGCATCGACATCGCCAACGCCATCGGCACCCCGATCTACGCCGCCTCCGACGGCACCGTGATCGAGGCCGGCCCGGCCAGCGGCTTCGGCCTTTGGGTGCGGGTCCAGCTCGACGACGGCACGATCCAGGTCTACGGCCACATGAACAAGTTCTCCGTCCAGGCGGGCCAGAAGGTCAAGTGCGGCCAGCAGATCGCCGAGATCGGCAACCGCGGCCAGAGCACCGGCCCGCACCTGCACTTCGAGGTCTGGCAGAACGGCTCCAAGAAGATCGACCCCCGGCCCTGGCTGGCCGCGCGCGGCATCGTTCTCTGATCCGTTCGCTCCCGGCACGGGAGCCGGCACCACCAGCGCGTACGACAGCGGAAACCCGGCCGTAGAGCGATCATCCGCTCCGGCCGGGACACCGCGGGCAACGGCAGCCGACGAAGAGCGCTGACCACACGCGCTCCGCCGAGCCGTTCGTACGCTGAAACCGGTCACAAGATCAAGGTTGGCCACTGCGGGCCAAACACAAACACTCCTATCGGGTACGTCTTCGCTCCCCGGCGAAGGCCGCCGGACGTCATCGAGCGTCGCCGGCACGGTCATCGCTCCTCCGGAGCCGATCGCGCGGGAGCTTTCCGGACACGACTCGCCCGCGTTGACCTCCCGGCCGATCGCACCCGACAGCGGAACCGCCCCATACCGCGGCGAATCCTCGCCGGCGTCCGGAGTCACGGCAGATCCGATCCAAGCTGCCCACAGCCGTCTCAGCGTCCGCAACCGCCTACCGCTGTCCGCCCGGCAAACGGCGGATGAAGTACGCCACCGCGACCTGCCACACCGTGCACAGCTCCGCTGGCTGCCGGACCGGCAGCCAGCCCCAGGGCACAGCTCCCCTTGCGCCCCCCGCGGAGCGGACACGCGCGGCACTCCGGGCCCTGGTCGTCCAGCGGCGTCCCCGGCCGCAGGTGACACAACGCCCGTCCGCGCCGAGCTCGTGCTGCCTGAGCAGCGCTCGCCAGGCGGCGGCCAGCCGGCACGCCTCCGCTCCCGCACGCGAAGGAATTCCCGAAGCCCCCGAAGGCTCCCGACCCCGATCCGGAACCGTCGACCCCAGGACTCCTCGCAGATATTTTTGTACCCCTTCGGCCAACAGCCCAAACAGCACCGCGTCCACACCACATTACCCCCTCCATCGAACCTTTGTTCGATTGCAGGGTCAGTTCTACCGGGTGGGTACGACGATTCCGGCGGCGATCGAAGAGATCGCCGCCGGAATCACTCGGACGAGTGGCGCTTTGGCTAGAGCTTCACCATCGGGACGCTGCCGATGAGCATCAGGCGGACCTTGCCCGCCTGACCGAAGTCGATCGTGGCCGTCGCGCGCGGGCCGACGCCGTCGCAGGAGATCACCGTGCCGAGGCCGTACTTGTCGTGGCTGACGCGGTCGCCGACGTCCAGCTTCAGCGCCACCGTGTCCTTCCAGCCCTTGCCGAACGACGGCGTGCCCGACGAAGACGGCGAAGAAGACCGTCGGCCGCCCCAGGTGGTCGCCGCCCGCGGGGTGCCGCGCGAACCGGAACCGAACGAGCCGAAGCCGCCGCTGGACGGCTCCAGCCGCCGCCAGTCGACGAGGTCCGGCGGCAGCTCGTCGAGGAACCGCGAAGCCGGGTTCATCGACGGCTGGCCCCACGCCGAGCGCGTGATCGCGCGCGAGACGTACAACCGCTTCCTGGCGCGCGTGATCGCGACGTACGCCAGCCGTCGCTCCTCGGCCAGCTCCGTCGGGTCGCCCAGCGCCCGCATGTGCGGGAAGACGCCGTCCTCCCAGCCGGTGCAGAACACCACGGGGTACTCCAGGCCCTTCGCGGTGTGCACGGTCATCAGCGTGACCACACCCGCCCCGCCGTCGCCTTCGTCGCCGCCGTCGGGTGAAGGCACCGAGTCGGCGTCCGCGACCAGCGACACGCGCTCGAGGAACGCCGGCAGCGAGCCCGGCGCCGGGACGCCCTCGTCCACGACCAGTTCGGCGTTCTCGTCCGCGACGACCGCGGCGGTGATCTCGGTGAATTCGCGCGCCACCGTGACGAGCTCGTCGAGGTTTTCCACGCGCGTGTGGTCCTGCGGGTCTTCCGACTCCTCGAGCTCGACGCGGTAACCAGTCTTGTCGAGCACCGCTTCCAGGACGTCGTGCACCTCGGCCCCGTCCGCAATCAGCGTCCCGAGCTCGTCGAGCAGCGCCACGAACCCGCCGATCGCCTTGACCGAGCGCGGGTTCAGCAACGGCACCTTGCCCTCGACGGCGTCCCGCAGCGCGGCCGCGAACGAGATCCGCTCGCGCTCGGCGTGCGTCGCCACGACGGCCTCCGCGCGGTCGCCGATGCCGCGCTTGGGCACGTTCAGCACGCGCCGCAGGCTGACCGTGTCTTCGGGGTTCGCCAGCACGCGCAGGTACGCGATCATGTCGCGGACCTCGCGGCGCTCGTAGAACCGCACGCCGCCGACGACCTTGTACGGCAGGCCGAGCCGGATGAAGATCTCTTCGAAGACGCGGGACTGGTTGTTGGTGCGGTAGAAGACGGCGACGTCGGAGTAGTCGGCTTCGCCCTTCTCCGCCAGCGCGTCGATTTCGCCCGCGACGAACGCGGCTTCGTCGTGGTCGTTGTCCGCGACGTAGCCGACGATCTTCTCGCCGTCGCCCGAATCCGTCCACAGCCGCTTGGCCCGCCGGTTCGGGTTCCGCTCGATCACGGCGTTGGCCGCGTTCAGGATCGTCTGCGTGGAGCGGTAGTTCTGCTCCAGCAGGATGGTGCGCGCGTTCGGGAAGTCCCGCTCGAACTCCTCGATGTTGCGGATCGTCGCGCCGCGGAAGGCGTAGATCGACTGGTCCGCGTCACCGACGACGACCAGCTCGGCCGGCTCGACACCCGCTTCGTTCGGCGCGGTCCCGGCCAGCTCGCGGACCAGCGTGTACTGCGCGTGGTTCGTGTCCTGGTACTCGTCGACCAGCACGTGGCGGAAGCGCCGCCGGTAGTACTCGGCGACGTCCGGGAACGCCTGCAGCAGCGAGACCGTGCGCATGATGAGGTCGTCGAAGTCGAAGGCGTTGGCCTGGTTCAGCCGCCGCTGGTACTCGCCGTAGACCTCGGCGACGCGGCGCTCGAGGTCGTTGCCCGCGTTCGCCGCCGCGGTCTCCGGGTCGGTGAGCTCGTTCTTCAGGTTCGAGATGTGCACGGCGAGCGTGCGGGCGGCGTAGCGCTTCGGGTCGATGTCGAGGTCCCGCGCCACCAGGGTGATCAGCCGCTTGGTGTCGTCGGAGTCGTAGATGGAAAAACTCGACGACATGTCCAGGACCTTGGCTTCACGGCGCAGGATCCGCACGCACATGGAGTGGAACGTCGACACCCACATCGCGTTCGCGCGGCGCCCGACGAGCGCGGCGACGCGCTCGCGCATTTCGGCGGCGGCCTTGTTGGTGAACGTGATCGCCATGATTTCGCCCGGATGCACGCGGCGCTGCCCGAGCAGGTAGGCGATCCGGCGGGTCAGCACCCGGGTCTTGCCCGATCCCGCGCCCGCCACCACCAGCAGCGGGCCACCGGCGTGGGTGACGGCTTCGCGCTGGGCGGGGTTGAGGTCGTCGAGCAGCTCGGCCTGCCCGCCGGCGGCGGGCTTGCGCACAGGGGTCGCGGCGGGGAGATCGAAGAGGGTGTCCATCGTGCGTCCACGCTACCCCGGGTGGGTGGGAGTGCGGCACAGCGTGCCGACGCGAGCCGCTCCGGTGGCGGGGCGGTCAGCGAGAGCGGCTACGGCGGTGGGCGTAGCGCCGGATGTCGCTTGCCACCCGACGCGCCGCGGGCTCCACGCGCGGAGCATCGGTGGACATGGAAGACACCAGCTCCGCCCGCATCCGGGCCGCCGACGCCGATCGTGAACGCGTCGCCACCACCGTCCAGACCGCCGGTGTCGAAGGCCGGCTCACCCTCGACGAGGTCGAAGAGCGCCTCAGCCGCGTCTACTCCGCGCGGTTCACCGACGAACTCGCCGCGCTCACCACCGACCTGCCGCGGCCCGCGCCGCCGTCGCCCGGCTTCCCGCTGACCCGGGAGGCGCTGCGGCGCCATCCCGCGCTGCGCGTCCACCTCGCCGTCGTGGTCGCGATCGCCGTGCTGGTGGTCGTCCGGTGGGCGGTGCTGGGCGCCGGGTTCTTCTGGCCGGCGTTCCCGCTGTTCTGGCTCGGGGTGAGCCTCTTGGTCCACGCCCGGGTGCGCTCGGTCCGGGAGCGGCCCCGTGCCGCTGTGCCATACTGAGCACATGCGGCACCACGCAGAGCGATTTTTCTACGGGATCCGGACTCCGGCTCCCGTGATCGCGTAGTGCCCGAACCGCCATCACGCCAGCCCCGGAGTCCACGGACCCGGGGCTGTCGCCGTCCCTGGGGCCGGGTCCGGGCTTCGAGGAAGAGGTCCCGATGAACGCACACGCGACGAACGCCGACGGCCAGCCCGCCGAGCACACTCCCGCGGGCGACGACATCGCGTCGCTCCGCGAGGAGATCGACTGGCTGGACAAGGAGATCCTGCGGCTGGTCAAACGCCGGGTCGAGGTGTCCAAGACGATCGGGGCCGCGCGGATGGCCGCCGGCGGCACGCGCATCGTCTACAACCGCGAGATGGACGTGCTCGCGCGCTACCGCGAGCTCGGCCCGGACGGCCGGCAGCTGGCCATGGCGCTGCTGAACCTCGGCCGCGGGCGGCTCGGCCGGTAACGGTTGCGGTGAATTCGGGGACTTCCCCGAGGCACCGGCGGCCCCGGTACAGGCAGACTGTGGTCATGGACTGGCTCGTGAACCTCATCGCCGTCATCGTCGCGCTCGTGAGCGTGCTGGCCGCGCTGGGCCATGTGGGGTATCTGGCGCTGCTGAACAACGCGGCGGGCAAGCGTGCCGGGGGCGCTCCGGTCGCGCAGTACGTCAAGAGCAGGTGGGCCGTTGCCGGCGGTACCACCGCGGCTTCGCTGTTCGCCTGGTTGCTCACGGCCGGCGGACCGACGCTGGACATCTTCGCGATCGTCGTCGCCGCGGGTAGCGGCGTGGTGGCGACGAAGGCGCTGCAATCCACGCGGGACCGTTACCGCACGGGAGGCTGAAACTCCTGATCAGGGTCGATGGCGCTGGGTGAAACTTCGTAGCGTCACCATCGCCCGTTCGGTCGCGCCCGACCGAGTGAAACCTCTGCAACTTGCAGGTTTGGGGGCGACTTTCTCCGCCGGATGCTCCTAGGGTTGGCGGCGTGAGGACCCTTGCGTCTGGGTCGGGCAATGCCCGCGAGACGCGCGGGGGCACTGGCCCCGCGCGTCTCCAGTCGCGTGCGCGTGCATTTGCGCAGTATTCCGAACAGGATTCCGAACGGGATTCCGCGCGTGAGGATGCTCCGATCGGGTCGTCTCGCCGCCGGATGGCGTCAGGACCGCACCGCCGGGTGGTCGAGCTCACATGAGCCAAGGCACGGAGTTCCACGGGCACGCCGCGGCGGCCGCGCATCCGGGGCGGCACCGGCGCGGCAGCGCGGAGAGCTGGACGCCACCGCTGCCCCAGCACCGCCCGGTGCGCCACCGCGCGACCGGGAACGCACCGGAGCCGGGCTCACTTCCGTTGCGGCACCACGGGTCTGGTGAGGCGCCGGAGAGCGGTTCGTATTCCTCGCGGTACCGCGAGGCGGCCGAGCCGGCGGAAGGTGGCTCGCATCCCCTGTGGCACCGCGGAGCCGCCGAGCAGCCGGAGGGCTCCTACCCCGTGCGGTACCGCGGCGACGCCGAACCGCTGGGCGACACCCGCTCCTGGCCGCACCACGCGCCCACCGAGCCATTCGAAGGCGGCTCCCATCCCCTGCGGCGCTACCCGCCGGCCGGATCGCCGGAGGCCGGCAACCGCCCTTTCGCGGGCGGGACCACCGGACCCACGCCGGCCGATCCGGCGGTGTCCGGGTACCTGCCGCTTCCGCAGCCGTCGCTGCCGCAGCCGCGGGACCGGCGGCCCGCGCCGCCGCTCTTCCCGGCCTCGCACGGCAGTCTTCCGCTCGACGCCTTCGAAGACGACGACCTCGACCCCGGCCCGGACGAGGCGCCGGCCGCCGAAAGCCGTGCCGACCTGGCCGCCCGGCGGACCCGCGTCTCGCTGGTCGCGCCCACGCCGCGGAGTGCGGACTTCGACGATGACGACGTCCGCATCTACTCCGCCCCTCCCCTCGACGGCCTGGGGGGCTTCACGATCGGTTCCGTTCCCGCCTCGGTGACGCCGCCGAAGACCTGGCGGAAGGCGGCCTGGTTCGCCACCGGTGCCTCCGGTGCCGTGGTCGTCGGCCTCCTCTGCGCCGGCTCCTTCCTGGTCGGGAAGCCGCCGATGGACCAGGCCGTGCAGGGTTCCTGGCCCGGCTACCAGGGCGTGCCGACGATCGCCGACCCCACCGGCGAGCACCGGCCGCCGACGCAGGGCGGCTCCGCGCCGGGGCCGGAATCCGCGTCGCGGCCGGAAAACACCGCCGGGAAGACCCACAGCGGCGGCGGTGCCGGGCCGGTCGACGGCGTGGCTCCCCCGCCCTCCCGCGGCACCACCACCCCCGGCAAGGCGAAGCCCGGCACCGCCGATCCGGGCCCGGCCCCGCGGAAGCCGCCGGTCACGCCCGCCCAGCGCGAAAACCCGGTCAAGCCGCCGTGGTGGTACTCCTTCCCGCCGGACGCCCAGACCATGGGGGACAACTCGGAGAAGTTCTTCAACACCGTCACCACCGACCCGTCCGCGGCGTCGTCGGTGACCACCGGCCACCTGCACGACCAGGGGCCGCAGGCGCTCGCCGACCGGTACGCCGGCATCGCCTACTTCGAAGTCAAGAAGGTCAGCATCGACCAGCAGCGCGGCGTCACGGTCAACACCGTCGAGGTCACCCACACCGACGGCACCAAGACCGTCGAGGAGCGCACACTGACCTTCGGCGACGGCGACAAGATCACGGCTGACGGTCAGTAGCCGGTCTCGCACGTGCGGTTCGCCCGTTCTGATGCACGTGCGGTGCGCCGAGCGGTTATGCCTGGTCCGGGTGGGTGACATAAGCTGCCGCTCGTCGTATCGCGACGGCATTCCGGCGACAGAGCCTGGTGGTCGCCGTCCGCACAGGGTTACCTGACGACAGCGAATCCGGAAACCGGCCACGAGTCGGCCGACCGGACCAACGGGCGCCCGGCCGACCGGCCGAGTGACCGTCCCCGGAACCCAGAGCGAGGACTTTCGTGCTTGATCGGCAGCGCACACGGCGTGAGTCACCTCACGCCGTCCGCGTCGAGGACGTCATCCCGGCCGAGATCCTGGACGGCGTCGCCGACGCCGACCGGGACCACCTCGAGCAGGTCTTCCGCGACCCGCAGCGGTTCCTGCCGTCGCGGACCGAGCCGGCCCGCGAGCCGGTGCAGAGCGAAGACGGCGGCGAGCCGGAAAGCCGGTTCGCGCGCCGCGCGAAGCTGACCGGGCTCGTCGCCGCGGGCGCGCTCGTCGCCGGTGCCGTGGTCGCCGCGCCGATGCTGACCAGCTCCCACCGCGCCGCCTCCCCCGGCGGCCAGTCCACGCCCGCCGGGTTCACCGGCGCGGCCGAGCTCGGCGGCCTCGCCGTCCCGCAGCACCAGGCCGGCGGCGGCGCGCCGGAGCAGCGCAGCCAGGCCACGCCGGGCACGCACGTCGAAGGCACACCGGCCACCCAGCCGGCGAACGGCACCCCGCGGACCCAGCCGACGCCGGTCGCCGCCGCCCCGGTCCCGGACAAGGCCGCCGACGCCCGCAGCGCGAGCCGCAAGATCCAGGCCGTCAAGGACTTCTACGCCAAGATCGCCCGTGACTCCGCCGGCGCGCTGGCGCTGCTGAGCCCGGCGCTGGTCGAGGGGACGGCCGGCGAGCTGGTCCGCACCTGGAGCTCGATGGACGCCATCGACGTCCAGGAGGCCGACACGCAGATCAAGCCGGACGGCTCGATCCTCGCGGTCGCGACGCTGCACCGGCCGGACGGCGCCCTGGTACGCGTCACCCAGCTGTTCCGGGTCGCCGACAGCGGTGGGCTGATCACCGAAGCCGAGCTCGTCTCGGCCCAGTACATGTAGCCCACCGCGATCACCCATTCACCCCTGGTTCAAGTGCCCGTGCCGATTTCGTGTGCGCAGAGTGAGCGCCTAGCCTTGTCACGGGCCGGTCTCGGAAAAGCCGGCTCAGAGCCCACGACATGTGCATACGCTCCAGCGAAGCGGCGTGCTCGTGGCCGCGCCACCAGGCACCGATCCGCACGCCCTGGTGTAGCGGGAGCCCAAAGGGAGGTCGCGTGAGCGACGAGGGTCGTCTGGTCGCCGATCGATACCGCATCGTCGGGCGGGTCGGCACGGGCGCGATGGGGGCCGTCTGGCAGGCGCACGACGAGGTCCTGGGCCGCACCGTGGCCATCAAGCAGCTCCTGCTCCAGCCGCACCTGGACGAGCACGACGCCGAGGACGCCCGCCAGCGGACGATGCGCGAGGGCCGGATCGCGGCCCGGCTGCACCACCCCAACGCGATCTCCGTCTTCGACGTCGTCACCGACGACAACGGCCAGCCGTGCCTGATCATGGAGTACCTCAACTCCACCAGCCTGGCCGCCGTGCTGCAGGAACGCCGCACGCTGCCGCCGACCGAGGTGGCGCGCATCGGCGCCCAGGTCGCCGCGGCGCTGCGCGAGGCGCACGCGGTCGGCATCGTGCACCGCGACATCAAGCCGGGCAACATCCTCCTCGGCGCCAACGGCACCGTGAAGATCACCGACTTCGGCATCTCCCGGGCCAAGGACGACGTCACGGTCACCAAGACCGGGATGATCGCCGGCACCCCCGCCTACCTGGCCCCCGAGGTCGCCATCGGCGGCGAGCCGGGGCCGGAGTCCGACGTCTTCTCCCTCGGTTCGACGCTGTACGCGGCCTGCGAGGGCCAGCCCCCGTTCGGGCTGTCCGAGAACACGCTGAGCCTGCTGCACGCGGTCGCGGCCGGGCAGATCAACCCGCCGCGCCAATCCGGGCCGCTGGCCAGCGTGCTGGCCGTGCTGCTGCACCCGGAAATCGAACACCGGCCGACCGCCGAGGAGTGCGAGGAGCTGCTCGCCGCCGTCGCCCGTGGCGAGACGCCGCTCGGAGGCCCCGCGGACGAGACCATGATGGCGCCTTCCGCCGGCGTCCTCGGCGCGGCGGCGGTCGCCGACCCGAACGCGACGCAGATGTTCGACGAGATCCCCGCCGGTCACTCGGGCACGCTGGTCGGCGGCGGCGGAGGGGCCCCGACGCAGGCGGTGCCGTTCTACGACGAGGACGACTACCCGGAGGGCACCGGCTACCCGGAGGACGACTACGACGGGTACGGCCACTACCCCGAGGACGATCACCACGCGGCCGGGGGCGTGCCGCCCGGCCTGGCCGCGACCCGCGCCGTGCCGGTGCCGCCGCACGAGCAGGGCGGGTACGAGGACGACTACGACGATTACGACGACGATCCCGAGCCGCCCCCGGCCCGGTCACGACCCCAGCTGAGCCCGGTCGACGAGGACGAGGACAAGCCCGGCGCGTGGAAGCGCCCGGCGATCATCGGCGGCATCGTGGTCGTGGGCCTGGTCGCGCTCGTCGTCTGGCTGCTGAGCCCGAACAACCCGGAGGCGCCGGCCGCGCCGGTATCCAGCAGCAAGCCGTCGCCCGCTGCCACGTCGTCGTCGTCGGAACCGTCGACGACGGAGGACTCGTTCACCCCGGTGGAGGTGCCCCCTCCGGCGTCGGAGACGACCTCGTCGACGAAGCGTGCGACGACCTCGCGAGCGACCGAAACGCCGGTGACCACGACACCGAAAACGACAACGCCGCCGAAGACGACGGAGTCCGAGTCGCCGCCTGCGTCGTCCTCTGCTCCCAGCTCCCCAGCCCAATCGAGCTCGCAGCCGCCGGCCAACGGATGATCGAGGACCGACTTGAGTTCTGAAGGCACCATCGTCGGCGGCCGGTTCCGGCTGGACCAGCCGATCGGCCGCGGCCGCGCGGGCATCGTGTGGCTGGCGTTCGACACGCGGCTGTTTCGCACCGTCGCGATGAAGCGCATGTACCTGCCGGTCGGCGCGGGTGAGCGCGCCGAGCAGGCGCGCGCCGCCGCCATGCAGGAAGGCAAGGACGCGGCCCGGATCGAGCACCCGTGCGCGATCAAGGTGTTCGACGTGCTGCCGGACGGCCAGGACGTCTGGCTGGTGATGGAGTACATCCCGTCGCGCAGCATGGCGACGTTCCTCGCCGAGCACGGCCGGCTCACCCCCGACCAGGCGGCGCTGCTGGGCATCCAGCTCGGGAACGCGCTGGCGGCCATCCACGGGGCCGGGTTCGTGCACCGCACCCTCGAGCCGGGCACGGTGCTGCTGGCCGACGACGGCGGCGTCAAGCTCACCGACATCGGCATCAGCGGCGGCGGGCCCAGCCCGGCGTACGTGGCACCCGAGGTCGCCCGCGGGCTGCCGGGCACGCCGGCGGCGGACGTCTTCTCCCTCGGCGCGACGCTCTACACGTCCGTGGAGGGCGTGCCGCCGTTCGGGGACGACGGCCAGTCGTCCGAGCGGCCGCCGCAGAACTCGGGGGTCCTGACCGAGGCGCTGCGCAAGATGCTGCGCGCGGACCCGACCACCCGGCCGACGATGGCGGACACCGTCCACTCGCTGAAGGCGATCACCGAAGGCCGCGAAACGGCGTTCATCCCGCCGACCGCGCCGGCGATGCCGACCATGCCCGTCGGCTGGCCGACCGCGCAGGGCGGCCCGCCGAGGCCGCCCCAGGGACCGCCGGTGCCGCCGTCGGGGCCGCAGTTCCAGCCGCAGTACCCGATGACGCCGCCGCCCGGCTACCCGCAGGGCGCGACCCAGCAGATCCCGCCGGTCCCGCCGGCTCCTCAGGCAACGCAGTACGCGCCGCCGCCCGCGGCCGCGGCGCAGCAGGCCGACGCCTGGAACCTGCCGGTGTCGAAGAAGACGCTGGTCACCGTGGCCGCGATCCTCGCCGCGGTACTGGTCGGCATCCTCGTCACGGAGCTGTTCTTCGTCTAGGCCACCTTGGCGGTCGCCGCGCGCATGGCTTCCAGCAGCGTGCGGACGGCCGGGTGGCCCCAGGCGCGTGACGCGACGGCGGCGTGGATCGCGCGGACCGGCTCGGGGTTGCGCATCCGGCGGACGACCACGCCGGGGTGCTGCGCGCCGAGCCCCAGCCCGAGTTCCGGGATCAGCCCGACGCCGATGCCGGCGGCGATGAACCCCAGCGCCGTCTGGTAGTCCTCGGACTCGACGACGACGTTGGGCGCGAACCCGGCGGACGCGCAGGCGCTGTCCAGGATGTCGCGGCAGACGCCGGGCAGGCCGTCGACGCCGACCCACGGCTCCTCGGCGAAGTCCGTCAGGTCCAGTACGCGCTTGCGCGCCAGCGGGTGGGCCTTCGGCAGCACGGCCCGGTACGGGTCGTCGAGCAGGTGCACCAGCTCGACGCCTTCGCCCGGCGGCGTCTTGCGCGGGAAGACGGTGATCGCCACGTCGGCGTTGCCCGCTTCGACGTCCGTCATCGGGTCGTCGGGTTCGACCAGCTTGAGGTCGAGGCGCACGCCGGGGTGCTCGCGGCGGACCGCGGCGATCGCGGGCGGGACCAGCGACGCGCCCGCCGTGGCGAAGTAGCGGATCGAGACGCGGCCGATGCGGCCCTCCTTGAGCTCCGTCAACGCCGCTTCGGCCTTGGCGAGCTCGGTGCTGAGGGTCTCGGCGTGTTCGGACAGCAGCGCACCCGCCGCCGTCGGGCGGACGCCGCGCCCGACGCGTTCGAGCAGTTCGGTGCCGGCCTCGCGCTCCAGCGTGGACAGCTGCTGGCTGATGGCGGACGGCGTGTAGCCGAGGTTGCGGGCCGCGGCGGTGATCGACCCGCTGGTGATGACGGCACGGAGGACCTGCATGCGGCGGACGTCGAGCATGTCCCCGATCGTACAGATCGGCTTAAGTGTTCATGCAGTTAATTTCGCTTGTCCTTACGTCTGGTCCGGGTGAAGCTGACGTCGGCTGTCGAAGGAGGACTGGGGTGGGCGAGACGAAGACCCTGCTCAGGATCGGTGCGCTGGCACTGATGTGGGGCTCGAGCTTCTTCTGGATCAAGCTGGGACTGGGGATGTTCTCGCCGGTTCAGCTCGTCCTGGCGCGGCTGGTGCTCGGCGCCGCGATGCTGCTGGTGCTGTGCCGCCTGCAGCGGGCCCGGCTCCCGCGCGACCGCCGGACATGGGGCCACCTGGCGGTCGCGGCGTTCTTCCACAACGCGCTGCCGTTCCTGCTGTTCGCGATCGGCGAGACGACGGTCGACTCGGGCATCACCGGAGTCCTCAACTCGACGACGCCGCTGTGGGTGCTGCTCGCCGCGCCGCTGATGGGAACGTCGTCCCGGATGACGGGGACGCGGCTGGCCGGCCTGGTCGCCGGCCTCGGCGGGATCCTGCTGATCTTCGCGCCGTGGCAGGCGTCGGGCCTGCTGAGCTGGGGCGCGCTGGGCTGCCTCGCGGCGGCGGCGAGCTACGGCTTCGCGTTCGTCTACGAAGGCAAGTACCTGTCGGACCCGTCGGTGTCGCCGTACGCGACTTCGGCGGGCCAGATGGTGCTGGCCAGCGGGATGCTGGTGCTGGCGCTGCCGGCGGGTGGCTTCGCGCCGGTGCACGTTTCGCCGGGACCGCTGCTGGCGGTGCTGGTGCTGGGCATCGGGTCGACGGGGATCGCGTTCGCCCTGAACTACCAGCTGCTGGCCAGCGAGGGCGCGGTGGCGGCTTCGGTGGTCGGGTACCTGCTGCCGGTGGTTTCGGTGCTGCTCGGGGCGGTGTTCCTCGGCGAGCAGCTGCACCTGCGGGTGATCGCGGGCATGGTGATCGTGCTCGGCGGCGTGGCGTTGACCCGGCTTCCCAAGCGGGTGCCGGCGGCGGAACCGGTGCTGGAACGCGTTTAGACGAGACGGCGGTCGGAGGCCCAGCGGGAGAGCTCGTAGCGGTTCGAAAGCTGGGTCTTCCGCAGGACGCTCGACACGTGCGTCTCGACCGTCTTCACCGAGATGAACAGCTCCGACGCGATCTCCTTGTACGCGTACCCGCGCGCGAGCAGCCGCAGGACGTCTCGCTCGCGAGGCGTCAGCAGGTCCAGCTCGGGGTCGTTGATCGGCGCCGAACCCGGGCGGTCGGCGAACGCGTCCAGGACGAACCCGGCCAGCCGCGGCGAGAACACCGCGTCGCCGTCCGAGACCCGGACCACCGCGCGGACCAGTTCCTTCGACGAGATCGTCTTCGTGACGTACCCGCGGGCGCCCGCGCGGATGACCGCGATGACGTCTTCGGCGGCGTCCGAGACCGACAGGGCCAGGAACACCACGTCCGGCAGCTCCGGGCGGACCCGGCGCAGCACTTCGGCGCCGCCGCCGTCGGGCATGTGGACGTCGAGGAGGACGACCTGGGGCTTCGTGCGGGCGATGCCGGCCACCGCTTCGGCGACCGAACCGGCCTCGCCGACCACGCGGACCTCGTCGGTGATCGAGTCGAGCTCGGTGCGCACCCCCGCGCGGAACAGCGCGTGGTCGTCGACGAGGAACACCTTGACCGGTTCACGCTGGTTGTCCGTCACGTCGTCGAGCATAGCCGCCTCACGCCGCTCCCTTGCCCGCTTTCACCGGCATGGCGAGCTGCACTTCGGTGCCCTCACCCGGCGCCGTCCGGACCTTGCAGGTGCCGCCGTGCCGGGTCATCCGGCCGCGGATCGAGTCGGCGAGGCCGTGGCGGTCCTCCGGGACGAGATCGGGGTCGAAGCCCTTGCCGCGGTCGCGGACGAACACCGTCACCGACGTCGGCTCGACCTCGGCGTAGACGCTGACCTCGTCGACGCCGGCGTGCTTGGCCGCGTTCACGATGGCTTCCCGCGCGGCCTGGACGAGCGCCACCAGCGATTCGTCCAGCTCGGCGTCGCCGACGACGACCTGGCCGACCGAGATCGCGAAGGTGTCCTCGACCTCGCCGCACGCCGTCGCGAGCGCTTCGGACAGCTGGCCGGTCGCTTCCTCGACGTTCTCGGCGGGCTTGCCGTAGCCGTTCGGGCCGTAGAGCCAGCCACGCAGCTCGCGCTCCTGGCTGCGGGCCAGCCGCGCGACCTCACGCGGCGACTCGCTCTGCTTCTGGATCAGCGCGAGGGTCTGCAGCACGGAGTCGTGCAGGTGGGCGGCGATCTCGGCGCGTTCGTCGGTGCGGATGCGGGCCTTGCGCTCGTCGGAGAGGTCCCGGACCAGCCGCAGCCAGAACGGCACGGTCAGCACCGCGACCCCGATCAGGGTGGCGATGACGGCGATGAGCGCGAACTGGACCTGGTCGAGGCTGCCGCTGCGGAGCACGACGACGCCGATGCCGGTGATCACCAGCGCGACGCCGGCGACGATCCGGATGGCGGCCGACCAGCCGCCACCGCCGAGGAACGCCCCGGCGAAGCCGTCCTTCGCGCCGACCTTCCAGCGGCGGCGCTGCGACTCGTCGGCCTCGCGCCAGACGACCGCGGCACCGAGCATGGCGACGGCCAGGGGCACCGCGACCCAGCCGCTGATGAACCCGGTGAGCGTCCCGCTGGCGACGGCGAGGCCGACGCCCAGCGCGATCAGCCCGAACGCCTGCTGGCGTTCCTTCGGGGTCGGCGCGTCCGCGGCCTCTTCGGACTGCTGCTGGACGAAGACCCAGAGGAGGCCGTAGGCGAGCAGCCCGGCGCCGTTGAGCGCGGCCAGCAGCGCGAAGGCCGTCCGCACCCAGACGACCGGCACACCGAGGTGATCGGCGAGGCCCCCGGCGACGCCGGCGATGGCCCGCCCGGACCGGCGCCGGAACATCTTGGGCGCGCCCGGTTCCGTGGTGGCCGCGATCGCCTGCTCGGCGGTGACGTGGTCGAGGGACTCCTGCACGCCGTCCATGGTCACACGCACCGGGGTGCGGTTCCATCGGGGAAACCCCTGATCCGGTGGAAGACTGCCGATCATGCCCGCATCACTGGACGGCCGCGTCGCACTGGTCACCGGAGTCAGCCGCCGGGCGGGGATCGGCCACGCGATCGCCGGACGGCTGCGCGGGCTCGGCGCCGCCGTCTTCCGCCACCACTACGCACCGCACGACCGGGAACAGCCGTGGGGCGCGGATCCCGCTCGGCCCGAAGGCCTGGAGCTGGACCTGGCGGCTCCGGAGGCACCTGAACGGCTGATGGCAGCGGCCGTCGCAGCGCACGGGCACGTCGACATCCTGGTCTGCAACCACGCGCTCAGCGGATCCGACGGCGGTCTCGGCGAACTGGACGCCGCGATGCTCGACGCACACTGGGCGGTCAACACCCGCTCGTCGATCCTGCTGGCGCAGGCGTTCGCGGCCCAGCACGACGGCCGCCCGGGCGGCCGGATCGTGTTCTTCACGTCCGGGCAGGACCTCGGCCCGATGCCGGGTGAAATCGCGTACGCGGCGAGCAAGGGTGCGCTTGCGTCGATCACGCGTTCACTCGCGGATGCGCTGGCCGATCGCGCGATCACGGTCAACACGGTCAATCCCGGCCCGGTCGACACCGGATACGCGCCCCCGGAGGTGCACGAGGCGGTGCGCCGCCGGTTCCCGCGAGGCCGGTGGGGCACACCGGAAGAAGCGGCGAAGCTGGTGGGCTTCCTGGCGACGGACGATGCGGACTGGATCACCGGCCAGACGATCAGCTCCGAGGGCGGCTTCCGCCGCTGAGCGCGACCCCCGTGTCCCCTCCGGGAAACCTCAGGGACCATCCCGGATGTCCCGCCGTCGCAGGTGCCGCATGCTTCTCGGTATGAGTGGTGCGAGCGAAACCCGGTCGCCGAAGCCGGGTGCCCTGAACGGCTTCGAGGAGACCGTCAAGGACTTCTGGGTCAGCCGGCCCCGGCGGCCGCACTCCGGGCGGAAGCTGGCCGGGGTGGCCGCCGCCATCGGGCGGCGGTACGGGATCGATCCCGTCGTCGTGCGGATCGCCTTGGTGGTCACGACGATCTTCGGTGGCTTCGGCGTTCCCTTCTACCTGCTGGGGTGGCTGTTCCTGCCCGGCGAAAGCGACGAGGTCTCCGGCTTCGAAAGCCTCATCGGGCGCGGCCGGTCGTCGGTGTCGCCCGCGTTCGCCGTCGTGCTCATGGTCCTCACCGTCGTCAGTGCCGGGGGCTCGATCACCGGGTCGTGGTTCGACGGCGGCGGCCTGATCAGCTGCGCGCTCATCGCCACCGCGCTCTACCTGCTGCACCGCAGCCGCGGCCACGAGAACCGCCCCGCGCCGGTCGCCGCGCGGACGTCGTACCCGGCCTTCACCGGAAACGGAGCCTTCACCATGACCGACACCGCCGAGGCGCCTTCGCCGGCGCGCGGCTGGGATCCCCTGGCCGCCGACCCGGCCGGCTGGGACCTGCCCGACGCCCCGCCCGTGCAGGAGCCACGGCCCACGCCGCCGCCACCGTCGTACCAGGCGCCGCAGCGGCGTCCGCGGTCGAAGGTCGGCTCGGCGACGTTCGCGCTGGCCGTGCTGACCGCCGGCGCCGGTGTGCTGGCCGGCCTC
Organism: Amycolatopsis sp. NPDC058278; assembly: GCF_042881395.1. Lineage (NCBI taxonomy): Bacteria > Bacillati > Actinomycetota > Actinomycetes > Pseudonocardiales > Pseudonocardiaceae > Amycolatopsis > Amycolatopsis sp. NPDC058278. Next base: position 94,404 of record NZ_JBHVXZ010000009.1, read on the forward strand.
AACGGCGCCGCCTGGTTCGACGCGCAGCACATCATCGGCCTGGTGCTCGGCGTGGTCGGCATCGGCCTGGTCGCCGGCGCGTTCGCCCGCGGCGGACGCGGCCTGATCGGGCTCGCGATCCCGCTGGCGATCGCGGGGCTGGTCCTGACGAGCGCGCCGTTCAAGAGCTTCGACGTCCGCGGCGGTCTCGGCGACATCAGCCCGGTGCCGCAGTCACTGGCCGAACTGCAGCCGCTCTACCAGCACGCGGCGGGCGACATCGACCTCGACCTGACCAAGCTGCCGGCCGGAGCGCCGTACTCGACGACCGTGTCCAACGGCGCGGGCGACACCACGGTGATCGTGCCGGCCGACGCGGACGTCACCTTCGACTGCCACACCGGCGCGGGCGAGACGTCGTGCTTCGGCCGCAGGAACGACGGCGTCGGCGAGGCCGCGCTGGTCGGCACGGACAACGGCGCCGACGGCCCCGGCGGCCAGAAGATCACGCTGAAGGTTTCGAACAACGTGGGCAACGTGGAGGTGCGGCGTGACTGACCAGAACCCTTACGCCTACGACGATCCGGCCGAAACCCAGCCCGCCCAGCGCGGCGGCCTGGACGTCTTCACCCTGATCTTCGGCATCGCGACGCTGCTGGTGTCGGCGTACGTCCTCTCCGACGGCGCCAGCTGGCTGCCACCGTTCGACTTCCGCTGGGTGATCGCCGGGGGCGCGGTCTTCGTGGGGCTGCTGCTCCTCGCGGCGTCGTTCCGCGGCAACCGGCGGCACTGAACGACGCAATCTCTCGAGGCCCCGGATCCCACGCCGGGGCCTCGAGTCCTGTTCAGGGGGCGGTCACTCCCACTCGATGGTGCCCGGCGGCTTGGACGTCACGTCCAGCACCACCCGGTTGACCTCCGCGACCTCGTTGGTGATGCGGGTGGAAATCCGCTCCAGGACCTCGTAGGGCAGGCGCGTCCAGTCCGCGGTCATCGCGTCTTCGGACGACACCGGCCGCAGGACGATCGGGTGCCCGTAGGTCCGGCCGTCGCCTTGGACGCCGACGCTGCGGACGTCGGCGAGCAGCACCACCGGGCACTGCCAGATGCTGCGGTCCAGCCCGGCCGCCGTCAGCTCCTCACGCGCGATCAGGTCCGCCGCACGCAGGGTGTCGAGGCGCTCCTGGTCGACCGCGCCGATGATCCGGATGCCCAGACCGGGGCCGGGGAACGGCTGGCGCTGCACGATCGTCTCGGGCAGCCCCAGCTCCAGGCCGACCCGGCGGACCTCGTCCTTGAACAGCAGCCGCAGCGGCTCGACCAGCTCGAACTGCAGGTCGTCCGGCAGGCCGCCGACGTTGTGGTGGCTCTTGATGTTGGCCGTGCCCTCGCCACCGCCGGACTCGACGACGTCCGGGTACAGCGTCCCCTGGACCAGGAACCGGTAGTCGCCCTGGGCCTTGAGGTCGCGCTCGGCCTGCTCGAACACGCGGATGAACTCGCGGCCGATGATCTTGCGCTTCTGCTCCGGGTCGGTGACGCCGGCCAGCGCGCCGAGGAAGCGTTCCCGCGCGTCGATGGTGACGAGGTTGACCCCGGTGGCGGAGACGAAGTCCTGCTCGACCTGGGTGCGCTCGCCCGCCCGCAGCAGGCCGTGGTCGACGAACACGCAGGTCAGCCGGTCGCCGATGGCGCGCTGCACGAGCGCGGCCGCGACGGCGGAGTCGACCCCGCCGGACAGCCCGCAGATCGCGCGGCCGTCGCCGATCTGGTCGCTGATCCGCTGGACCTGCTCCTCGACGATCGACGACGTCGTCCACTGCGGCTCGATGCCGGCGATGTCGCGCAGGAACCGGCGCAGCACCTCCTGGCCGTGCGGCGAGTGCGCGACCTCCGGGTGGTACTGGACGCCCGCGAAGCGACGTTTGACGTCCTCGAAGCCGGCGACTTCGGCGCCGTCCGAAGACGCCGTGACGACCGAGCCCTCCGGGGCCTTGGTGACGCTGTCGTTGTGGCTCATCCACGCGGGCTGGTGCGCGGGCAGGCCGGCGTGCAGGACACCGCCGTCACCGGTCACGCGGACCTCGGTGCGGCCGAACTCGCGCACGCCGGTCGGCTCGACGACCCCGCCGAGCGCGCTGGCCAGCAGCTGGTGGCCGTAGCAGATGCCGAACATCGGCACGCCCGCTTCGGTGAGCTTCGGGTCCATGCCCGGGGCACCTTCGGCGTACACGCTCGACGGGCCGCCGGAAAGGATGATGGCCGCGGGGTTCTTCGCGAGGATCTCTTCGGTCGACGTGCTGTGCGGAACGACCTCGGAGTAGATCTGCGCCTCGCGGACGCGCCGGGCGATCAGCTGCGCGTACTGCGCCCCGAAGTCCACGACGAGAACCGGACCGGTGGGGTTGGGCACCTGGCGACCTCCTGGCGAGAAGCGGGATTCCCCACCATCGTCCCAGGTGGGCCCGGTCACCCGGATTCAGGGCCGGTCCTGTCCTCGATCGGGCCTACGGTGCCCGGTATGGCTGTGAACTGGACCAAGGAACTGACCGACCAGCTCGACTTCCACTGGAACGTCCTGGTGCGCCCGAAGCTCGAAGGACTCACCGATGACGAGTACTTCTGGGAGCCGGTCGCGAACTGCTGGACCGTCCGGCCGCGCAAGTCGGACGACGAACCCGGCTCGGGCCCGTTCACCATCGACTTCGCCTTCCCCGAGCCGACGCCCCCGCCGGTGACGACGATCGCGTGGCGGCTCGGCCACATCCTCGTCGGCGTGCTCGGCGCGCGGATCGCGTCGCACTTCGGCGGCGCGCCGGTCGGCTACGACAGCTACCCGTACCCGGGGACGGCCGCCGAAGCGCTGTCGGAACTCGACAAGTTCTACGCGCAGTGGGTCGAAGGGGTGAGGTCGCTCGACGAAGAGGCCCTGGGCCGGCCGTGCGGACCGGCCGAGGGGCCGTATGCGGCGTACCCGATGGCCACCCTGGTGCTGCACATCCACCGCGAGCTGATCCACCACTGCGCCGAAGTCCTACTGCTGCGCGACCTTCACCGGAGCCGGTAGCAGCGCGAAGCCCAGCGCCAGGCCCAGCAGCAGCGGGAGGCCGTGGTTGTCGTGCGCCAGCGTGTCCACCACGGCCAGCACCGGCGCGGCGTAGGCGATGACCCGGAACTGCATCGGCAGTACGACGCCGTACCGGCGGGAAGCCACCATGACGACCGCCGCCAGGCCGCCGATCAGCCCCACCACGCACATCGAGTTGCCGGCACCGACCGGGTTGAGCCAGACGTAGCTCATGACCTGGCCGAACAGGCCGCACCCGAAGTACAGGACGAGCCACCGCGCGCGGCCGAACACCCGCTCGGCGAGCGTGCCGAAGAACGCCAGCCAGAGCAGGTTCGACGTCAGGCCGAAGGCCCAGCCGTCCTGGAAGAACATGCCGGTCACCAGGCGGTACCACTCACCGGCGTCGATGCGGGCGGCGTCACGGTGCATCACGTCGTACAGCGGCGGATGCACCAGCTGCGCGATGCCGCAGGCCAAGGTCACCGCGAAGACCACGGCGGTCAGGTACGGGCGGCGGGCCACCGGGGCGAGGGCCCCGAACGGGTTGCGGGATGCGGTGCGAGTGGTCATGACCGAAAATCTAGGCGCGACACCGCCGCCGCACCTCCGCCGTTTGTCACGGTCGACACACCCCGGAATGCCCGTCCCCTCGCCGCCGGTCTTACTTAGGGAAGCTAACGAAAGGACTTGCATGCGAGCGACAGTCATCTACGGCGCCGGCGACGTGCGGGTGGAGACCGTTCCCGACCCGAAGCTGGTGGAGCCGACCGACGTCATCCTGCGGGTCGTCCGGTCCTGCATCTGCGGCAGCGACCTCTGGCCGTACGCCGACATGGCACCGAGCGAGCACGGCCGCCGCATCGGGCACGAGTTCCTCGGGATCGTCGAGGAGACCGGTGCGGACGTCGCCACCGTCACCAAGGGCGACCTCGTCATCGCGCCCTTCGTCTACTCCGACAACACCTGCCAGTTCTGCCGCGAAGGCCTGCAGACCTCCTGCGTGCACGGTGGGTTCTGGGGCGCGAAGGGCGTCGACGGTGGCCAGGGCGAAGCCGTGCGCGTGCCGCAGGCCGACGGCACCCTCGTCAAGGTGCCGCACACCGAGGACGACGGGCTGCTCGCGTCGCTCCTCACGCTCTCGGACGTCTTCCCGACCGGCCACCACGCCGCGACGAAGGCGCGCGTGACGCCGGGCCAGAACGTCACCGTGATCGGCGACGGCGCGGTCGGCCTCTCCGCCGTTCTCGCCGCGAAGCGCCTCGGCGCCGAGCGGATCGTCCTCATGGGACGCCACCCGGCGCGGACCGACCTCGGCCGCGAGTTCGGCGCGACCGACGTCGTCGCCGAGCGCGGCGAGGAAGGCATCGCCAAGGTGCGCGAACTGACCGGCGGCGAAGGCACCCACTCCGTCCTGGAATGCGTCGGCACGAAACCCGCCTTCGAGATGGCCGTCGGCGTCGTGCGCGCGGGCGGTGCGGTCAGCCGCGTCGGCGTCCCGCAGTACGAGGAGGGCCCGATCGGCCCGGCGCTGTTCCGGCGGAACATCACCGTCACCGGCGGGGTCGCCCCGGCGCGGCACTACATCCCCGAGCTGCTGCCGGACGTCCTCGACGGCAAGTACCAGCCCGGCAAGGTCTTCGACCGCACGATCGGCGTCGAAGAGATCCCCGGCGGTTACCGCGCGATGGCCGACCGCGAAGCGCTGAAGGTGCTCATCAAGCCGTGACCCGTCCGGGTGGGGGTGCGCCGGTCGCACCCCCACCCGGATTACGTTGGTACGCATGGACATGATCACCCCCGAGCCGCGCCCCGCCTGGATCGCCGGCCGCCCGGAGCCGGGCGCGACCACCCTCGTCGTGCACCACCCGTACGACGGCAGCGAGGTCGCCACGGTCGCCGTGCCCGGGCCGGACCAGGTCGAACGCGCGGTGGCCGCCGCGGCCGCGGTCGCCAAGGAGTTCCGGCGCAGCCCCGCGCACCTGCGGGCGGGCGCGCTCGACCACGCCTCCCGCGTGCTCGCCGCGCGGGCCGAGGAGATCGCCGAGGTGATCACCGCCGAAAACGGCAAGCCGCTCAAGTGGGCCGAAGCCGAGGTCAAGCGCGCGGTGTCGGTGTTCCGCATCGCCGCCGAGGAAGCCCGCCGCTTCACCGGCGAAGTCCAGCGCCTCGACACCGACCCCGCCGGCGAGGCCCGGCTGGCGCTGACCCGCCGGGTCCCGCGCGGGCCGGTGCTCGGCATCGCGCCGTTCAACTTCCCGCTCAACCTGGTGGCGCACAAGGTCGCGCCGTCGCTGGCGATCGGCGCGCCGATCATCGTCAAGCCCGCGCCACGGACGCCGTTGTCGGCGCTGATCCTCGGCGAAATCCTGGCCGAGACGGACCTCCCGGAAGGCGCCTTCTCCGTGCTGCCGCTCGGAAACGAGGAGACACAGGCGCTCGTCGCGGACCCGCGGTTGCCGGTCGTGTCGTTCACCGGCTCCGGCCCGGTCGGCTGGTCGCTCAAGGACGCCGCACCCCGCAAGCACGTCGTGCTCGAGCTCGGCGGCAACGCGGCGGCCGTCGTGCTGCGCGACTGGCCCGACCCCGAAGGCGCCGCGCACCGGATCGCCACCTTCGGCAACTACCAGGCCGGCCAGTCCTGCATCGCGGTGCAGCGGGTGATCGTGGACGCCGCCGTGGCCGAGGAGTTCGTGCCCGCGCTGGTGGAAGCCGTCGAGGCGCAGCGGACCGGCGACCCGTACGACCGCAACACCGACGTCGGCCCGGTGGTCGACGAAGCGGCCGCCGAGCGGATCGTCGCGTGGATCGATGACGCCGTCGAAGCGGGCGCGAAGGTGCTCACCGGCGGCACCCGCGACGGCGCGACCGTCGCCCCGACCCTGCTCACCGACGTCCCGCCGGACACCAAGGCGTGGTCCGAGGAGATCTTCGGCCCGGTCCTCGCGGTGTCCGTTGTGGACGGTGTGGACGCGGCCTTCCGCTCGGTCAACGAATCCGCCTACGGCCTGCAGGCGGGCGTCTTCACCACCGACGTCCAGCTGGCGTTCCACGCGTCGGCGGAGCTGGAGGTCGGCGGCGTGATCATCGGTGACGTCCCGTCCTACCGCGCCGATCAGATGCCTTACGGTGGCGTGAAGGGCTCCGGCGTCGGCCGCGAAGGCGTGCTCGCCGCGATGCACGACCTGACGGAGGAGCGCGTCACCGTCTTCACCGGCATCGACCTCTAACTGACGACGCCCTGCCCGAACCGGAAGACGTTGTTGGGGTCGTACTTGTTCGCGACGTCCTGCAGGCGCTTGGCGTTGTCGCCGTAGTAGGCGGCCTTCCAGTCGGGCAGGGCCGGGTCGATGTAGTTGACGTACCCGCCGCCCGCGCCGGCCGCGGCGAGCCCCGCGACGACGTCGCCGACCGCCTGCGTGACCTTCGTCCGGGTCTTCGTCGTCGCGGGCGCGTAGACCTGGATGCTGGCCAGCGCGTCGCGGTGCCAGAACGCCGTGGCGTCCTTGGCCGGCCCGGCCACCGCGCCGCCGAGACCGTCGATGAGCAGGTCCATGCCCGACCGGCCGTCGGCGACCGCGACGACCTTCGCGGCGTCGACCGGGGTGGTGATCATCCGCGAGGAGGCGATGAACGACTGGCGGTTCGAGCTGCCCTCGAAGTACTTCATGGCGCCGAGGTAGTCCAGGGTCTTCACCACGCGCTGCGTCGGCCGGGCGCCGGCGTTGGCGGTCAGGTTGTTCAGCAGCGTGTTGAGCCCCGCGGCGCCTCCGACGTAGCAGCCGCCGACGCGGCACTGCACCGGCGACCCGCCCGAAAGCACCAGGTTCGCCCAGAGCTCCGGCGGCATCGCGGCGATCCACTGCTGCCACGCGGCGAGCACGCCGCTCGCGGCCCCGGCCGGGAAGTGCAGCGAGAACACCGTCAGCGCCTCCGGCGCCGGATCGGTGTCGAAGGTGAACTCGGTGACGACGCCGAAGTTGCCGCCGCCTCCGCCGCGCAGCGCCCAGAACAGGTCCGGTTCGGAGCCCGCGGACGCGGTGAGCGTCCGGCCGTCGGCGGTGACGACCTGCGCGGAGCTCAGGTGGTCGCAGGTCAAGCCGTACTTGCGGGCGAGCACGCCGATGCCGCCGCCGAGGGTCAGCCCGGCGATCCCGACCGTCGGGCAGGATCCGGCGGGCAGCGCGCGCCCGGCCCGTGCCAGCGCGGCGTAGACGTCCTTCAGCTTCGCGCCGGCGCCGATCACGGCCTTGCCGCCCTGGACGTCGACCTTGTTCAGCGCGGCCACGTCGATGACCAGCCCGCCCACCGGCACCGAGTAACCGGCGTAGCTGTGGCCGCCGCTGCGCGCGGCGATCGCGACGCGCCCGGCGGCCGCCTTCAGGCAGGCCTGGACGTCCTGGGTGGTCGCCACGGTCGCGACGGCGACCGGGTTGTTGCCGTCGAACAGCTGGTTGAAGCCGTGCTTGGCGGTGTCGTAGCTTTCGGCGCCCGGCCGCAGCAGGCCGCCGGTCAGCCGGGGGCGCAGGTCGTCCCAGTTCGGTGGCCCGGTGGGCAGCCGGGTGGCCGGCGGGGCCGACGTCGGGTCCACCGGGGCGGTCGAGGCGACCGGGGCGGCGGGGTTCTCCGGCCCGCACGCGGCGGCGACGGCACCGGCGGCCGAGACGCCCGCGATCCGCAGGAACGTCCGGCGGCGGACGCCGGTCCGCCCCTGGTCGTGCTCACTGTCCACAGCGGACTCCTCGGTGCCGGGAGCGCCCAGTGTAGAGCGGGCGCAAGGCGTTCACGTGGCGGAGCGGGCCGGTCACGTCCAGGCCGGGATCCGGGGCACGTCACCGTCGAGGGCGGCGCCGTCGGAGCGCCCGCTGAGCCAGGCCAGCAGCGCCCCGGCCGACCCGCGGACGGTCGTCTTCGGGGCGGCACCCATCGTCCACTCGAACCCGTCGGCGGCCAGGCGCAGCGCCGGGAGGTGGGCACCGCGCGAGGTGACGGCGTGCTGGACGACGTCCTCGGTGAGCGGGCCGAGCAGCGCGAGCACGCGGTCGAGGTCGTATCCGCGGTCGAGGTCGGCGAGGTGGATGGTCAGTTCGGACAGCCGCATCCGCGCCACGACGGCCCCGGTGACGGGCGCGCCCTGCCGGTTGCGGGCCTCCCGCGCCCAGGCGTCGTCCGGCATCGCGGCGGCGTACTGCTCGAATCGCCCGGCCGACGCGACGAAGTCCGCGAGCAGGTCGGCGGCCGCGTGCTGGGCGCCGGCTTCGATGTCCCGCTCCCGTGCCTCGGCACTGGGGTACATCGGCGTCTCGACGCCGGTGTTCGCCCAGGCCAGCAGGTTCTGCAGGCCGTCGGCGTTGCGGGCGACGTGCGCGAGGACGTGGGCACGCGACCAGCCGGGCAGCGCGCTGGGAGCGCGCAGCTCGGGTTCACCGAGGCCACCGATGGCCCGTGCCCATTCGTCGTCGAGCTTCCGGATGCCGTCGAGCAGTGCGTGTGCCTTCTCGGATGCCGTCACGGCCCCGAGTCTAGGAGGAGAGGCCCTAGGAGGATCGATACAGCGCGGCGGGGGCCTCCGCGGGAACGGCCGGGTTCTTCGGCGCGATCGGCTCCAGCCGCGCGTAGGGCACGTCCTGCGCCGGCCGCAGGTCCTGCTCGCCCTTGTTCGGCCAGAAGGAGAACGCGCGCTCGGCCTGGGCCGTGATCGTCAGCGACGGGTTCACGCCGAGGTTGGCGGTGATCGCCGCGCCGTCCACCACCGACAGGCCCGGGTAGCCGAACACGCGGTGGTACGGGTCGATCACCCCTTCGTCGGCCGTGGCACCGATCGGGACGCCGCCGATGAAGTGCGCCGTCAGCGGGATGTCGAAGATCTCGCCCCAGGTGCCGCCGGCGATGCCGCCGATGCGCTCGGCCGTGCGCTCGTTGGCCTCGTGGCCGGCCGGGATGAAGCTCGGGTTCGGCTCGCCGTGGCCCTGCTTGGACGTGTACTTGCGGCGGCCGAACAGCCCGCGCTTGGTGTACGTCGTGATCGAGTTGTCCAGGCTCTGCATGACCAGCAGGATCACCGTGCGCTCGCTCCAGCGGTAGCCGTTGAGCATCCGCGCCGACTGGACCGGGTGCTTCAGCAGGAACCGCACCAGCTGCTGCCAGCGCGGCACCGGCGAGGCGCCGTCCGTCGCGATCGTCTGCAGCAGGCTCATCGCGTTGCTGCCCTTGCCGTAGCGGACCGGCTCGATGTGGGTGTTCTCGTCCGGGTGGATGGACGAGGTGATCGCGACGCCGCGGCTGAAGTTCCGGCTCTCGTCGACGTCGGTCCGGGCCGCGCCGATGATGGCCTCGGAGTTCGTGCGGGTCAGCTCGCCGAGCCGCCGCGAGAGCTTCGGCAGCCGTCCGGTGTCCTTCATCCGGTGCAGCAGGTTCTGGGTGCCCCACGTCCCCGCGGCGAAGACGACCTTCTCGGCCGTGATCGTCGTGCGGAACTTCTTCGAGGTCGTTCCGGTCTTCTTGAGGCTGACTTCGTAGCCGCCGTCGATCGGCGTCACGGCCGTCACCGTGGTGAGCGGGATGACCTGCGCGCCGTCCTGTTCGGCGAGGTAGAGGTAGTTCTTGACCAGCGTGTTCTTCGCGCCGACGCGGCAGCCGGTCATGCAGGAGCCGCATTCGGTGCAGCCGGTGCGGGCCGGGCCGGCGCCACCGAAGTACGGATCGGCGGCACGCTCGCCCGGCTTGCCGAAGTAGACGCCGACCGGCGTCGGGTGGAACGAGCCGGCGACGCCCATGTCTTTCGCGACCTCGCGCATCACGACGTCCGACGGGGTGATCGTCGGGTTCGTGACGACGCCGAGCATCCGGCTCGCCTGGTCGTAGTGCGGGGCGAGCTCGGACTCCCAGTCGGTGATGTGCGCCCACTGCCGATCGGCGTAGAACGGCTTGAGCGGCCGGTACAGCGTGTTCGCGTAGACGAGCGAGCCGCCGCCGACACCGGCGCCCGCCAGCACCATGACGTCGTTGAGCATGTGGATGCGCTGGATGCCGTAGCAGCCGACCTGCGGCGCCCACAGGTAGCGCTTGAGGTCCCACGACGTCTTCGCGAACTCGTCGTCGGCGAACCGGCGGCCCGCCTCGATGACGGCTACCCGGTAGCCCTTCTCGGTGAGCCGCAGCGCCGCAACGCTGCCGCCGAACCCCGACCCCACCACGACGACGTCGTAGTCGGGGCCACCCGCGCTGGTGGTGGTGTTACTGGCAGTCACACCTGGAGCGTAACTCCGGCCCCGCGTTCTGACCAGAGGTAAGTTACCGGTCAGTTATAGCCGTGAGTACTACGCCGTTCGCAACGGCGCCGGCAAAAGCGGAGAAGGTCCACCCGTCCAGGTCACAACGAGCTGATCGCGAGGACGCGTACATGCGACATACAACAAGCATCTCTCTTTGGCGAGAAGGTCCACCCGCTCCTCTGCCTCAGCTCGCTGGAAGACGTACCTGTGCGGAATATGATCACTATCCGCACCTATCACAACACAGCGAGCAAACTCGGTTCCCTTGGCCCGGTGCATCGTCGCCACCTGCACGCCCGAGAAGTCGACCGGGTGTTCCGGACTCATTACGACCGCAGGAAGATCTGCCGCACGCAACTCCCGCGCCATCTCGTCACGAATCTCGTGACTACGCGCGAGCACCGCGAAAGCGCCGGGCTCCTGACCAGCCGGTTCCTCGAGCCAGCTCCTGACCGTCGCAACGACGAAGTCCTTCTCCTCCTGCCAGCCGGCCGCTCCGTACGTCACCGGCTCGGGTCCGCCCAACAAGGAGCGGTAGTGCGATGTCGACTCATCCTCATCGGCCAGATCGACGAAGTTCTCCCCCGCCAGGAGGCGGGTCGCGAAGCCGAGTACCTGCTTCGTGGTGCGGTAATTGAGCGTAAGTCGCTGCGAACGTCCTCTGGTCTCGATCCCGTACCGACTGATCACCAGACGTTCACCATAGATCCGCTGATGAGCATCCTCGCAGATGAACAGGTCGTCCGGCCCCTCCGGGACAACCGCTCGGAGCAGACGCCAGTGAGCCGGGGTGAGGTCCTGCGCCTCGTCGACGACCACATGGTGGTACTGATTGGCCAGCGGCAGGTCGGCGCCTGCGGCGATGGTCGCCGCCTGGGCCACCACGTCGGCGTAGGTCGTCTTCCTCTCCCGAGCCATCAACCGGACGAACTCGTCGACCACTCGCCACAAGCGCGTTTTCTGGAGACGACTCAGCTTCACCCGCCGACCGCGTCGCGGCTCGGTCAGATAACCGTCCAACGACGGGGTCGCCATGCCTAGAATCACTTGCTCGTACTCGTTCATCAGGAAGTAGGGGGTAAGCCGATCCCGATCGCCGGGCGGCAGATCAGGCACCGCAGCGAGCGCGGAGGTCCACACGCGTAATTGATCGGATTCGTTCATGATCCGAGGACCCGCACCGTTCGTGCGCGCCACGATGTTGCGAGCGAGTTGATCCACGCCCGACACGTCGATGCGTTCGAATATATCGGGTTCCGCCAGACCCTTTACATGCTCGGCCAACTGCAGTGCAAGATTCTTGGTATAGGTCGTCAGCAGCACGCGCGACTGCGGATTCCGCCGCGCGAGAGCGACTGCCCGATGCATGGCGACAACGGTCTTGCCGGTGCCCGCACCGCCGGCGACCCGGAAAGAGCCTTTCCTTGGTCGTTCGACCAGATGTCGCTGATCGGGGTGCAGGAAAAGACGCCACGCCGCGAAGTCGCCGATGAGCATTCGCCTCAGCTGCTCATCGACCTCGACGACGACGAATTCCATCAGAGAAGCTGCGCGTCCGAGTGAATCACGCAGCTGAGCCGGGTCGTCCACGTCGGCCGGGATGGTGTGCCCGACCGATCGCTCCCCTTGGAGGGCATACCTTTTCTTGACCTGTTCGAGTGACATGCCACAAGCGACGTCGAGCAAGGCATGCGCCTGCCAGGTCGGCGCATGCAGACAAAGATCCTCAAGATCGTTCTCGTTGACCAGTTCCACCACTCGGGCAGCCAGCTCAGGGAGGATTCCGATTGATTCGAGCTCCGACGGGCGATACGGAACCAGCAGTGGTCGATCGTCCTCGGATTCACCACCACGACTCCACCGAGGGCTGGGGAGCTCGGTGTCGTGCAACACCTCGAACACGCCGTTGGCCGGGTTGGCGCGCATCGTCACCTGAGCGGCGTAGTCATAGGCCTCGTCGTGTGGCCTGATCGCGACGAGGAGGTAGTACTGGTCATCCGTGGAGCCGGCAGCGAACAACACCGCCCGGTGATTGTCCGTCACGCGGGCTGTTCGAACTCGTGGATCCCGGGCGCCTTTCGGGATCTTGAGGTCCAAGCCGGTGAGATCGTGGTCCGCGCTCAGCTTCGTGAGGAGATCCCATGCGCGGGGCTTCAGGGAACCCTCGACGGACAGGTTCTTCTGGAACTCTTTCGCAAACACGACAGTCGCCATCAGCGGCCTCTCCGAGTTCAGTCCTCCGAACATCAGACCATAGCGCGGCAGCGATCAGCTGTTGCGCGCTGTGTGGCTCGCCCTCGGGTAGAGTTCTCGCTCCGAGCTCAAACGGGGGATCAGCTTGTCGGATACGAAGATCGCCTTCGGGACGGCATTGGGCCGTCCCACCACGATCGCGGAGATCGAGACGCTGCTCCTGCCCGGTCAGCCTGTCGACGCGGCAGACCAGGTACTGGCCGAAGCCCTTCGACACTGCCGACAAGGCACGGAGACGGCCGAGGACGAGCTCTTGGATGCGCTGGCGTCCGGACCATGGGAGCTTCGCTCAGTGCAGGCAAGCGGCTTCCGCGGGGCCGCCAACGGGACTGGCGCGCCTGGTGCCGAAGCCCAGCCGTTCCGACTCTCCTTGCCGCGCTCGGCACGGGTGGTCGTGGTCCAGGGTGCGAACGGAACGGGGAAGTCGACGCTTGCCGACGCCGTCGAGGTAGCCCTGCGTGGTCGTGCCGAGGGGTCAACGGCATTCACTCAGTCCGCCCTCGAACAGCCACAGCCCCAGCACACCGGAACTCCCGAGTCGGACATCGTGCTTACACTCGAGAACGACCACGGAGATCGTCTCAGGATCACATGGCGGTCCGACGGCCTGTCCGAGCACACGGAGGTCACCTGGCGTCCCGCGGATCCGGTCGTGGACGAACTGACTGCGCGCCCTGGAAAGCATTGGGCTGCGGCGGTCTCGACACAACACGCGGTGGTCGGTTACGACCACTGGACCCATCGACTGCGGATCGGTCACCTCAGCGAGCTCGTGCGCGATCGCCTCGGCCTGGGTGACTCGTGGTGGACGCTCTGGCACCTCTTGCACACTCGGCACCTGAAGTCCGCGCAGGCACTCGAATATTGGATACAAGCGCGGGAGACGGCGGCGACCGCACTCGAAACGCTCGACGAGCAGCTTGCGCTCCAGTATCCCTACGCACGAGTTCCGCAATCTGTCCGATTACCGGACGGACCGGCCGAAGACGTCGAGGCCTGGTTCGAGGAGAACTTCCCGACAGCCGAGCGCACCGGCGCCGAGGATCCTCACGTCGATCCTTATCTGGAAAGCGACGTCCTGGAGGCTCGCCGAGAAGCAGCCGCCGGGCTGGCTGCGTACCACCGAGCGAAAAGCGAGCAGACAGCGGAGTTGCTCACCGGTGAAGGTCTACATGCGCTCATGGATCTCGTCGAGCACACCCCATCGCATCCTGGGGGCAATTGCCCGGCTTGCGGCGTAACAGGTTCCGACTGGCGCGAATACGCTCGCCTGACCTTGCAGAGCGCCCGTCGTGTCCGTGAGGAGTTCAATCTGGCGCAAGCTCGAGTCAGCGAACTTCGCGACATCCTGGTCGATCGCCTGCTTCCCTTGCTTCGCCGTGCCGAACGCGTGGTGCCCACGATCTCGGCCGCGTCGACGCTCCGCGCTCTGGTCGACCCCTTGGTGGCGCTGCACCCCCGCTTCGACGACGATCCGGCTTGGCGTGCTTTGAAGACGCTGATCGAAGATGACCAGTTCGCCGAGGGGCTTCGAACGGTTTTGACCGATCTGCAATCCCGGACGCTGGTCGCGGACCAATGGCGAGCTGCCCGTCGACGCTGTTGCGAACCGTTCCTCGCTGTCGACCGCGCCCACGGTGAGTCGGCTGCATCGCTGAACGCCACGAGCCAGGCCCTTGTGAAGCTACGGGCGGCCTATGACCGATTGCACGAACAACGGCGCCTGGTACTCGCCGATGGAACGGCTGTACCACTCCAGGAGCTTCTCGGCGACATCGGGATACAGCGCCTTGTCCTGAACGTCGAGAGTTCGGACAGCGAGGGCCTTGACGACGCCATCGGCCTCGAGCTCGCGGTCCGGGAGCATGTCATCCGGCCCGGTGCTCTTTCCGCCGGTCAGTACAACGCGCTCGTTCTGGCGCTGCTCCTCGGGTCCGACATCCAGAGCCCGTTCCGATTTCTCGTGCTCGACGATCCCGTCCACGCGATGGACGACTTCCGAGCGGACAGGTTCGCCGAACTGATCGCCGCGCGGGCGGCGTCGGGCACGCAGGTCGTCCTGCTGACCCACGACCAGCAGTTGGTCGACGTCCTGCGACACCACATCGCCTCGTTGCACTTGATCAAGCTGAGCAAGGACCCACACGGGAACATCATGCAGCTCGACGCCACTCATCCGTGGCAGTCGCTGGTCACCGACGCAAGAACGGTCCTTTCCGCGAACACCGACGGTGCAGGCAGGTACACCGTTCTGTCAGCCGAGACGACTACTGTGCTGGTCCTTTCCTTCTGCCGTCAGGCCATCGATGCCGTCGTCCGAGAGTTCGTCGTCGAATTGAGCAGGAACGGAATCATCAGCAAGACCGCGGTCGCAGCCTTGGATAGGGCATTCACAACCAGGAATGGGCTCCGGCTGCTCGAGCGACTGGTCGACCGCGCACATCCGGCGAAAGCGCTGATATCCCGACTTCTCCGAGAGCGGGATCTTCTCGACGATCTCAATGCGGGGTCTCACGGCGATCCGGCAGCGGCGACGGTGGCGACCCCTCAAGGACTGCTCGCTCGGGTCGAAGCCACCGAACAGTTCTGCCTCGAGCTGACGAGGACGCTCGGCGAATGACCTGGCTACCGGGCGAAGCACATCGACAGGTCGACCAGTCGCAGATGGACCCCGTACTCCGCAGCAGGTGCGAAGTGTTGCTCCTGCGCATGCGGATCGAACTGGTGGCGAAGAGACTTCCTGCCGACCGTTCCCTGTCCTCACGAGGACGGATCGATCTCAGACTGTGGGGTCTCGTCACCTTGGGAACGGCCGACGAACTCGTCGTGTTGCGACAGTTGGTTCAACGAGTACAACTCGTCTATCGGTCCAGCAGCCAATACCTGCACAGCCGTCGTTCCGGACTGGTCCCACCATCGAGCGAGATCGACGCCTGGCGCGACGACATCGCAGCTCTCGAATCCGCAGTCGACCGGCTGTTGACGGGGAACCACCAAGACTGAACGCGGTCAGGGTACCGAAGATCCAGACGGTCGGCGCCGGCACTCCCTCCGGCTTTGCCGACGCTACCGTCCCTCTGCGAGCAGATGCTCGAAGTAGCCTGTTCGCGGCTCGCCAGGTCGTCCGACCAGTAGGGCTCGGTCGAGAAAGCTGTTGTTGGTTTCACAACTGCTCTCCGGAAGCATCACGCACGCGTAGCAAGCAGCCAGGTTCAGGCTGTCGGTTCCGCTTGCCTCCGACTCCATACAGGGCGGGTCCTGGGAGCACCACGAGATCCGGTCGAGTGCAGACCGGAGCGTTTCACCCAACCGCGCATGATTTCCCTGGGCGACGACCCCGCCGAGGCTGCCCGCAGAGTCGCTGGTCGCAGTGTAGATCAGCAGGCCTGCACACTGGTCGGACACGTAGAGGCGTTCACGCAGAGCAGCAGCGGGATAACCGGCGTCGAGGCTCCACTCGTTGATCAACGCGTGTGCCAACGTGTGCAAAAGGATGTACCGCGTCGAAATCGGCGACTCGACCTTGGCACTCGCCGCCGGATCGCCTCTGCGTACGGCACGCCTGCGAAGCAGATCAGTGTGAGCTTTCCGGATCTGCGCTCCTCGCCCCGCCGGCACGTCCGACGTCTCCCACCTGGCCAGCGCCGTCGGGTCCAGAGCGACGAACACGCCTTCTCCGCTGACCTCCACGGCCGGTAGCCAGTCGACCGGGCCGCGGGAAAGGTGGGCGTAGCGCTGCCGGTCCGACTTGCCCTCGGGCGCTTCGACTCGGGTGAATGCCTCAAGCGCCCTTACTTCACGCAGCCTCTTCACAAGCATGACGCGATCGATGCCGTCGGGGAGCTCGACGTGGTCGACGTCCTCGGGCCGAACGCACTCGAAGTCGTCACCCTGACGCGCTTGATGATGTCCTTGGTAGAGAGGGTGATACTCCTCGATACGGAACGACTCCGCTGCCTCGAGGATCGACTCCGGTTGCGTATCGTCTTCATCAGCTCCGGAGAACTGCCGACGCCTTTCGACTGCCTCGACCACCTCGCCGACGGTGAAGCCTTTCTCCTTCACCCAGCTCAGGTTCCGGATGACGTCAGCGTGCCCGGGCTGCGCCACGATCACGTCGAGCGCCGGGAACTCCTTGTCCACCAGCTTCTGCAACGTGTCCGACCACGGAGGGATCGACAGCGAAGACCTGGTGACGGAGAACCAAGCAGCCGAAGCGCCCCGCTGCAACGTACGAGGCACCGCGTCACATCCGGACTGTTCGGCGCCCTCTCCCAGCCACGGCCGCCTACCGCTGCAGGCGACACCGAGGGAATGCAACGCTTTGCTGCCGAAAGCTCCCTCCATGGAGGAGGCCAGTCCACAGGAACAGTTGATCACGACGGATCGAAGCGACGCCGTACGACCATCGGTACTCAGAGTCAGGTCGTGCCGATCGCCCACCGCTCCTGTCGGTGCATTGCGTTTGTGCACCCACTGCCAGTACGGGAAGTCGTCCAGGTGCCCCTTCTCGCACGCAACCACGAAGCGTGAGGGCACCAGGCTCCGGTCGCAATCCGCGCAGCGACCGCTCTTCGTAGTGGAACCGAAGAACTTGAACTTCTTCAACTCGCTGCAACCTGGGCAGGAGTAGATCTCGGGAAACCGACGAATGCGGACGCCGTCCCCCGCCGGCGGCGTATCGGCAGGCGGCGGCGAACGGAAGACACGTACCCGCAGGCGTCTCTGGAGACGGGGTTCGTACAACGGATGAGCGCTGTCGATCGACCAGGTGTCGATACCGCTGATGATGAACGAGTTGTCGTCCACCGCCACCATCGAGCCGACACCATAGGTCATCACGATCTGGGCGTTCCTGACGGCTCCCAGCGGCGTCTTGAAGAGCAGCCCCTTGTTGGCCGCGCTCGTCCGTCCGCGGTTGCCCGGCCTTCGCAACGGCATTTCATCGCTCCAGGTAGAGATCGGACTCCGCATCGACATCACGGAGACTCCAAAGGGTATCGAGCGCTTCTCCCAGATCGTCATCCGTGAAGCTGCGCAGCAGAGCCGCGGATGCGTCCCGTTTTCGACCCGGCGTGCTCGGTGCCTCGTAGACCAGGTTCGGGTTTTCGGTGGCCATGTCCTTCCAGTGGGCGATGATGTCGTCGAGGTGGGCGGCGGTGTCCGAACGCTCGGCGGGCGCCACGGATCCGACACGTGCGAGCACCAAAGCCTTGATCTCCGCCAACCGTGGCGCAAACCGCGCCACCCCGGCGGCCGCTCCATTGGCTCGCGCCTCCGGAATCATGAGCCGCGCGAGACCGACCAGCACGGCGTGCAAGGCTCGATCCCGAGCTCGAGCCGAAAATGGCGTGACGCTGGTCGATTCGACCTGCCGATAGAGCGCCGCGTGGTAGGAGGCGAAGTTCTCGTAGTGCGAGCGATCGCGTGAGCGTGCAGCGTTGAACAACGTGACGACCAGCCCCGGCCTGCTGCGCCCGACCCGACTGCTCGCCTGAATGTACTCGGCCGTCGTCTGCGGTTGCCCCATGATCGCCATGAGACCCAGCCGATCGATGTCCACGCCGACCGAGATCATGTTCGTCGCCAGCACCACGTCCATCGCGGCGTCGGGAAGTGCGACATCGAGTCCCTTCAAGTACTCCGGTATGTCACTCGAGTCGACACGGCTGGTCAGTTCCGTGACGATCTCCGCCTTGCGTACGTCGGCATCCTTCTCGGCCAACAGCGAGAGCCGATCCTGGACGTCGTCGTGGACCTGGAGTTCGGCTGCGGCAAGCAGTCGGAGGCTGTTGAAATAACCGACCAAGGTCCAGTAAGCGTCACGAACCTCGTCTTCGCCGTCGGTCTGCGCGGCATGGTGCAGCAATGCAGCGTATGCCCGCACCAGCAGAGTCGCCTGACTCGTGTTCGGCGTGATCAGGCCTGCGTAGAGCCGCGTGGCCTTCTTCTCACGTGGTACTTCCACCGAGAACCAGGAATCGCGAGCGTCCAGACCGGGGGGTGGGAACTGGGCCACTTCACGATCGAACAGTTTTCGTGCTTGTGCTTCGGCCCGACGAATCGTCGCAGTCGAGGCAATGACCTTGGGGCGCTCTGCTGCTTCGTCGACGACAGTTTCGTAAAGCCCGGCCAGGCTGCCCAGCGGTCCCGAGATCAGATGCAACTCGTCTTGCACGATCAACTCCGGCGGCGGGACACCTTGGCTCGTCGCATCGCGGTTGAACAGCGCGGCAACGTCCTCTCGCCACGGGAGACGAGCGAACTTGTCCACGGTCGCGATCAACAGAGTCGGATGAGACCGATAGACCATCTCGTCGACCACGTGGCAGGGCAAGCCGTCCCGGAAGGCACAGTCGACGGAGCTACACTTGATCGACATTTCCCTGAGTTGAAGGTCCACCACATAGTCGTCGGCGTCCAAGGGCGTGCCGCACCAGGGGCAGTTCCGCAGCTGTACCGGATTCTCCGTCTGCAGCTTTTCCTGCTTACGCAGACGCTTCAGCGCAGCTTCGGCTTGGTCGAGGGTGTTGGGAGTCGCCGCCCGTCCCACCCACATGCCCAGGGAGACCTCGGTTGTGCCCAGTTCCGCACGCAGTGGACGTCGTAGCGTCTCCATGGCGCAGATGAGTGCAGCCGCCCGCTCGAACTGCTGAAGCGTCAGGAGCCGCAGCGTGTACCGCATGATCGCCGTGACTCCTCGCCCCTCCTCCCCCTTCCGCAGACGTCGCAAGAAGACGGTGAACGCGATCAAGCCCAGGTAGGCCTCGGTCTTGCCACCGCCCGTGGGAAACCAGAGCAAGTCGACCAAAGCCCGGTCTTCGTGCTCCGCATCGACAATCCCGTCCAAGCATTGGAGCATGAAAGCGATCTGAAAGGGCCGCCATTCACCATCGAGCCGCACCCCTCCTCGGCGCCCGGATTTGATCCAGGAGGATCGTCCCCGCTGCAGCGCCATCGCCTCGTTCGCCAGTCGGAACGCTCGAAGGGCGTTCTTGTCTCGCCGGAGGACCTTGACGCCGTTTTCGATCCGCAGCCGAGCTTCTTCACACCTCCTGAGGTGCTCCTTCGCCACTTCGTACAGTTCTGACTCGGCGAGGAAGTCGACCTCCGAACGCCTCTCGGATATCCACCGGGCGTAGCCGGCGACGATCCGCTCGAGAGCTCCGAAGAGCTCGTTATCGCTCACCGTGGCGAGGTGCTGCATGCCGAGCTTTTCGATCTCCTCGTTCGAGTCGGTGAGGAGCACCTCGTGCTCGGGGACGAATGTCGTCGAGAGCTCGGGCACGACCGCCGGACGGTCCCCTCGCCGGACGAGTTCCGGAACCGGAGGCACCTCCCAGTTCCATACGACCGAACATCCGTGTCCCACTGCGAAAGTCGGCGCGTAGCGGTAGAGCAGTCGCGTACCTTTGACTTCTTCCTCGTCACCCCCGCCCGGGCCACGCCGCTCGACGAGCGTTCCGGCCACCCTGATCTCCGGTTGGAAGAAACAGTGGGGATCCTTGAGGTCACCCGGTGGCACGCTGTCGACGTTGACCAACGTCACGGTGACCGAAACGGACCCCTTCCGAGGCGGCCGGGTCCGAACTCGCAGCTGGAGGCCGGCGACCACCTCGTGGAACGGCTGCTCGGGCTCCGTGACGTCGATTTCCGTCGTGAATTCGGGGAGCAGACGTCGCCGCCATCGGATGCCCTGATCCTCGGTACTCCGCCGCTCGGATCGTTTGGCTTCCACCGGACGCCCGGTCAGGTCGACGGACTCGTACACGGCAGCGGTCACCGTGATCCGCACCATCGGCGAGACGAGATGCCCGACAGCGAAGGTGAGGCCCATCGACGACGGTGACTGCACGTTGGCCATGGCGACGCCGGTGTCCGGTTGCTCGTCCACAATCACTTCCACCGAGGTCAGATCCAGGTCGACGTCGGGGTTGGCGGTCTGCTCCGCTGTACGCGGGAAAAGAATGCCTGCGACATAGGTCGTGATCGGTGGATCGATCAACACCTCGTGCTCGTCGTGCGGGCCGACGGCGTCGCGGCGAAGTCCCTCGACCATCGCAGCACGGAATCGGTAGTGCTCGTCGTGGTCCGTCATCAGTGGTCCTCGTCTTGAGTGGATCCGCCGTACATGAACAACCCGAGACCGGTGAGTCGGGGAACAAGCCACACGCCGTGTGCTCCGAGGCCCGCTGCGGCTGAGTCCGCCCCGCTTCCGACGACCGTCTCGACGGTGTCGATCCGCACTCTCGTGATCCTGGCCGGCCACCGAGGCTCTCGGCCTGCACTTCGCAGGAACCTGTGCAGATCGTTCCGGAAGCGCTCGGACATGATCGCTATCGGACGACCGTCGTGAAGCACCCGGTAAGGCGGACTCTCCTTCAGACCGAAAACCGTGTCGTCCATGCGCTCCAGAACGACATCGTCCGCTTTGTGCACGACGTCGAGCAGGTATCGGCGGAGCTCCGCCGGGTCGGCTTCGGACGAGTCGCACCCGGGAGGTTTCTCTTGGGAGACGTCATTACCGTCGACCTCGATCCCCAGTCGCTGCCATCGCTGCCAGCCGAACCTGGCCCACCGATCGGTGACCGGATCCTTCCGGATCCTGCCGTCCGCAGGGTTGTCGACCCGCATCACATCGTCCCGGGCGCGAGTCATCGCGACGTAGAGCATTCGAGCCTCTTCGCCGGGGTCGTCATCGGCTCCGACTCGAGGCGGACCCGGGTCGGCAACGATCACGCGGTCGAACTCAAGTCCTTTTGCACGGTGGTAGGACGAAACGGTCACCGGTGCCGTCGGCTGTTCGCACAGTTCATCCGGCAGGGCTCCGATCGCGAGCGCGGCGCGCAACCGTCGCAAGTCGACGGTTCGATTTTCGCCACCTCGCGAAGATGCACGGACCAACCACTGCCAGCAGCGTTCGGGGTCGTCTCCTCTCTCCAACGGAAGGTGAGGCAGCAGTTCGTCAAAGGACGTCCGGGTGAGTACTGGACCGGTACCGGCGGCGAAGAGCTCACCGATCCAGGCCGGCACAACCCGCTCGGCTGCGGATCGTTGCAGACGATGGCGAACCCCGGCTTTGTGCAATTCCTCAGATGCCACGAGAGCCTGACCGTTCGTGCGGC
Organism: Amycolatopsis sp. NPDC058278; assembly: GCF_042881395.1. Lineage (NCBI taxonomy): Bacteria > Bacillati > Actinomycetota > Actinomycetes > Pseudonocardiales > Pseudonocardiaceae > Amycolatopsis > Amycolatopsis sp. NPDC058278. The sequence goes on from NZ_JBHVXZ010000009.1 coordinate 116,102, forward strand.
AGAGCACAGCCGTGGTTATGTCGAACCGGGAGAGAGCGGTTGCTGCGAAGTCGTCGTGGAGGTTCCCGAAGGGTGCCGTGTCCAGGAGGGCACCCCGAACACGAGTGCGGACATCGGCTGTCACCTCCCCGTCACCACGCAGTTCGCGGCCGAACGGAAGCGCGATCTCCGCGGCACTGTCCCGGACGCGGAAGTTGACAGTCAGGGCGAGTTCCACGAGTTCCCCGGGGAAGAGCTCTCGAAGACGTGTGAAAAAGCGGTTCGTTTCACGACGTCGCTCCCGCGCATCGGCGACCTGGAAGCCGTAGATGGCCTGTGCAGGGTCGCCTACTGCGGTGATCCCGCAAGCGAACCTGTCGAGAAGCGCCTCGACCATTACACGTCGTTCACCGACGAGATCTTGGATCTCGTCGACGGCGACGTGCACGAGTTCGTCGCAGAAATCGTCCGCGAGGCCCTCGACGACGGCTTTCGCTGCAGCTCGGATCCTGTCGTCGAAGCCGCCCGACCGCCATCGGCCTTCCGGGTCGACCGCGGTCAATAGTTCGAGGGCCCAGGAATCGAAGGTGCGAGCCCGGATGTGACGGGCCGCGCCGTCGTTCGAGGTCAGGCGTGTGCGCAGCTCTCGAACTGCCGCGCGGGAAAACGTCAAGACGAGAACCTCGCCGGCAGCGACGCCATGCTCGGTCACCAGGTGTTCCAGTCGTCGGACCAAGGTGTGCGTCTTGCCGGTGCCCGGCCCTGCCGTGACGAGCACGAGCGCATCGGCAGGCTGCTCGACCACGGCTCGCTGCTCGGCGGTAAGGGTCTCGACCGCGGTCACGAACGTTCCCAGAGGTGATCGAGTTCGGTGAAGGTCACTGCCTTCTGGTAGTTCGTGATGTTGTCCTTGACGTCGATGATGAGACAGGTGTCCTCGCCGCCGTTCATCGGCCCGCGCAGCCCGCGTCCGATCATCTGCGTGTAGATGTTCGGACTGTAGGTCGGACGGGCGACGACGACAACGCGCGTGGCGGGTGCGTCGAAGCCCTGAGCCAACACTCCGTAGTTGGTGATGACTCGGATCTTCTTGCTCCGGTACTCCTCGATGATCCTGCGTCGGTCGTTCGCGGGCATCGCGGCATCGATCGCCCGAGCACTGATGTTCTTGTCGCTCAGCACAGCTGCCATGAGCTTGGCGTGCTCGACGGATGTCGCGAAGAGCAACACCGGCCAGTCGTTCGGCAGACGCTGGATCTCCGTCAGAAGCATGTTGTTCCGCTCGTCGTCCTCGCCGATGCGCTTCTCCGCCTTCGAGGGCAGGCTACCCGGGAAGTGCTTAACTTCGGCGAGCTCGGACTCGGTCAGCGGCATCGTCACACCGGCAAGCTCGCGATGTTCCACCTTCGCGAGTATCCCCAGCTGCTGGAGGTACGGGTAGGGGTCACCTTCGAACACGCCCTGGTCCAAACGCGCTCCGCCGTACCGCTCGACCAGTCTCTTGGTCTCCAGTTCGTTGAACCCGCGGAACGGAGTAGCCGTGAGCCCGACCAGCGGCCGTTCAACTCTGTTGTGCGTGATGCCCAACGCCTTGAACAGCTGCGTGTACCGTGGCGTGATCGACATGTGCGCCTCGTCGACCACGACGAGCGCCGCATCTCGCAACCAGGCGTATTGCGGCGTTTCGAGGCACTGGTGGAGTTTGGCATCGGTCGCCACCACGAGGTGCGGGCTCTCCCGCACGGCCGTGGCCTGGTTGCCCGACCACAATCGACTGATCATAAGTCGCTCGGCCGGTCCAACCTTCGACCAGACGAAGCTCCAGCTCTGCACCGCCTGCTCGCACAGCTCGTCGGTCTGGGCGATCCAGAGAACCGGACGTCCCGCCAGGCCACGAGCCTTGATCACCCGAATCACGGCTTCGGCCGCGACTCGGGTTTTCCCGGCACCCGTAGGGAGGCAGAGCATGGCCCGCTGCGGGGCAGACTTCGTGAGAAGGTCGAACATCCGGACAGCGAGATGTTCCTGGTAGTCGTGCAATCGTGGGAAGCTGACGGGACCTTCGACGACTTCGAGTGCGTCCCGGGTCTGCGATGCGCGAACTCCGGCGTAAGACTCGGGCAGCTGCAGGTCGTTCACCAATCGGCGCGACGCGCTGTCACCCCGGAACGAGCGGGCCGCCTCCGGGATCCTCGCCTCGATGTCCTTCGCGTGATGACGGAGCAGGTCGTCACCGTGCGTGTGCATCGCGAGCTCGGCGATCCGGAGACCGTCGGGTTCACTCCCCTTTTCTTTGCGCTCCTTGTCCAGCAGCCCCTTGGGCAGCTTGCGCTTGAGGGCGTCCTTGCCGACCAGGTGAAGCGCCTTCTCGGAAATCGTCCGTGCCGCCCGGATGCGCTTCAGCTGCTCGTCGTCCTGCTGCCGGCGGCGACGCTCGAGCAACGATCTGCATCCCTCGACCCCCAAGCCGAGTTTCAACATCTCGTCGACAGCCCTCAAGGCGGCGAGATCGTCGCTCGGGTTCAGAACCAGGACGTCGTTGTCCTGCAGGAACTGCGAGACGATCTCGGTTCGCTCACCGTTCGGGGTGTGCGTGATCCGCTCCAGTTCGCTGCACCGAACGAGCCGACGTCCTTCGATCTTATCTTTGGACAGCTGCCGAAGCGGCGGAAATTCGTCGACGAGAAGAACTGATTCCCCCTGCTCGACGTACCGGAACTCCCGCTCGATCGCATCCGCAACGCTGCGCATCTCCCAGCTCTCGACCATGGACTGGGCGATCTCTTCGCTGGGCACCAGGAGCACCGGAACCTCGTCGGAGACCAGGAGGTCGAAGTCGGCACGGTTCGAAGTCACGACGATGTCCGCGTCGGGCAGGTCGTTGGTCCACTTCTCCCCCACCCGACAACGAGTCGACCACTCGCCCTCCGGGAAATCGACGCCAAGCCCGAACATCAACCCGTAGACCTTGCCGGGAAATTCGTCGTCCTCGCTGCGCCCGACTTCGTCGAGCAGAGCTCGCCAGAGGGACTCTTTGAGCTTCCCCACATCGTCGCCGAGTCGGAGAGCCTCGGCGACGTCTGTCGACACCTCGGCCACCGGGAAGAACTCGTCGAACCGCGCAAGCGAAGGTCCCACACATTCGGAGACCGAGCGGATGCCTCGGCTCGTCTGTAGGCGGCCGTACTTGCGGACCATCCAAACGAGCGGCGAGACCAGAGAGCGACTGCCGGTGTGCCCACCGCTTGCTCTGACCGCCCAGGTCGGGGTGATGCCGGCTCGAGGCAATGCGTTCACGTACGCCACCCGACCTTCATCGGACAGCTCGGTGAGCAGGTGGAGCGGACCGGCGATCGGGGCGCCATCGACACGCATCGACTTCAGTTGCGGCCTGGGCGCGTCACTGGGCAGCGCCTTGAGGTAGGCACGCCAGCACCACTCCCGATATTCTTCGAACCAGTCCTCACGACGGGGATCGACGTTCGCGCGGGGAGTTTCGCTCATGCCCAGCTCGCGCAGGACCTGCCGGTCCGGTGCGTGGAAGTCGAGATCGACGGCGACGGCTTCGTCCCGCGAGCCGTCACCGGGCACCACGGCTCCGGGCAGCAGACATCGCGCCAACTCGCGGAACGTACCTGCGACTGTGCGGACGTGGATCGTCTGTCCCGGGTCCTGGACCGAGTCCCGAAGGACCGGGATGGTCGCGCTCGGGCCTGCCTTACGCGAGGAAGCCCAGAACTCGGACCAATGGGAGTCACCGTAGGTGTGGAAGCCCGCTTCCACGACGGCCGCGAATCGGCCTACCGCGTCGGCTTCGTGAATGCCGAGCACGTCCAGCGCACTGAGCACGCCGAACTGATCGACTACCCGTTCGTCCACGTAGACGTTGGAATCGGCCAGCGAGTCGGTCGATACCCGGCGGAAGAGGCCGCCCCGGGCGGGCGCGACCATCTCACCGGTCTCGGTGAGCACGATCGCGGCCTTCGATGCCTGGCTGGCCAGGGGGTGTCCGACGCGAATCATCTCCGCCGCGATCCGCACGGCGCCCCCGGAGGCTTCAGGCGTCCCGTCGGCGACCAGGGCCTCGAGCCACTCCCTCACTGATGCCGGCGAAACCTCGGCCGTCGCACAGATCAGGTCGGCACTCGCCCGTCGCCGTGGCTTCGAGTTTTCGACGGAATGATGGACCCAGTCGACCGGACTGCCCGGATGAGCGCGCCACCAGTCGAGCCAGTCGGGTCGAAGATCGACGGGGTGCATGTGCACGAAAGCCGGCACCCTCAGCTCACCCGTTTGATCGGGCAGCGAGGGCTTGGTCGCTGCGGCCGACCAGATGGCCTCGACCAAGTCGTCCGACGCCCATTGAGGTTCTTCCCGCCCACGAGCCGGTGCGGCATCCAGGTAGGCGGCCGGGTCGTCTTCCCTGGCCAGCAACGGGAACGAATCGACCACCAGGTCGGCGACAACCTTGATCAGCTCGGCATTGAAGGCATTACCGGCGTAAAGGTTCTGACGATCCTCACTGGTCTTCCACGGAGCGTTGACGATCCCTCGAAGCGTGGTCTTGTACTTGGTGGGGAAGTACGCCCAGAATTCGCCTTGTCGAGATTCGCGGCCACGACGGTCAGGGACCGCCCATGCGATGTCGATCTCGGGACGGTCGTGCAGTTCCCCGGCCGAGCGGAGTGCCTTCTCGCTGGGTCGGTGCACCCGCGTGAAGACTCGCCACGGAACCGTTGAGCTCGCGCCCGATGCGAACTCCTCCTGCAAGACGTGCCGATCCCCGTCGACACGTTGGAAGATCTGACGCTTCTCGACCTTCGCTCGAACTCGATTCTCCAGTGTAACCGTGCTGACGTGCGGCGAGAACAGGAGGAATTCGGCCGGAAAAGTGCTCAAGTCTCGCATGAGCCCGACGACCGCCGAGGGGTGGAGCGGCAACCTGACCACCGTCGTCGCCCAGACGAGCAGCTCGGCGAGGATCGGATCCGAAGCCTCCGCCTGCTGCCTGTCGATGGGCCGCGCCATCCGCAACACCGGGATCTCGCGTGCATCCGGCTGAACTGCTCGAATCTTCCTCGCAGACCAGTCCTTGTCGAAGCCGAAGCAGCCGGTCGTGCTGTAGAACTCAGGTGAGTCCGAGACGCTCAGCACCGACTTCACGCCGACTCCGAACCGTCCGATCTGCCCGCCGCGTTTGTGGGAGGCACTCATCCGAAGGATCGTGTCGGCTCCTTCGGCGGTGATCGGCGTTCCCTCGTTTGCGCAGTACAGGTGCGAACCGGTGAGCACGACGGCAATTTCCCCGCCCTGGGCCTCTCGTAGCTCGTCGGCACCGTTCTGAACGAGTTCGTAGATCTGTCGATCCCCGTATCCGCCCTGGGTGATCCGCAGTTCGGCGTTGGCGTGTTCGCGGATGAGACCCGGGTCGATGCCGTAGGTCTCGAGAACACGTTCCGATTGCTCGGTGACGACACGAAGAACCGATGAACTGGCAGAATTCACTGGCAGACAACCCCAGGATTCGGACTCGAACAGAACAGGTCAGAATACTTCAGGCGCGCAACAACGTCAACGGATAACCAGCCGAGCTTTGTCTCGACCGCATGAGCCCTCCCGTGCCCGCACGTGACCGATCCATGTCGATGAGTTCGCGATCACAGACGTCGCTGTTACTCCGAAGGACGGTCGGTTCTGAAACGTTACCGTGGCGCTGCATGGTTGCAAAGGTGAAGTGTCGATCAACATCGGACGACTCGCGCTCATCAGCAGGAGAACCCCCAGCCGGCACCCTTCAGGCGAACCAACAGGCGCGTGATCGAGTCCAGGAGGAGCACATCGGGGCGGTCGCACTGGTTACCGGTCAGTTATGCTTGTCCGACGACAATAGTGGGTAATCTCCGCAGTGCTTGATGTCCACGTCGGCGAATCACCGCCGGGCGGGACACAAACGCGGGAGACAGCACGATGAGCCCACGAACGCTCACCGGTTGGCGCAAGTCGAGCCACAGCCATTTCGAAGAGAACGCCTGCGTCGAGGTCGGCACCGGCCCCGGCGTGGTCGGGGTCCGGGACACCAAGCAGGCGGTGCCCCGGCCGGTCCTCGTCTACTCAGCGGCCGCCTTCGCCGCGTTCCTCGGCCACCTCACCGCCGGACGGTGAGGCCCACCCGCTGGAACTCCTTGAGGTCCGAGTAACCCGTCTTCGCCATCGCGCGGCGAAGCGCCCCGAACAGGTTCACCACGCCTTCCGCGTCCGACGACGGCCCGAACAGCAGGGTCTTGAGGTCCACGGCGTAATCGGGGCCGGCCGCCACGCGCGAGCGCGGCAGTGACGGGTGCGCCGCGGCCGCCGTCCAGTACAGGCCCTGACCGGGCGCGTCCGAGGCGGCGGCCAGCGGGGAGCCGAGCATGACGGCGTCCGCGCCGCACGCGATGGCCTTGGCGATGTCACCCGACACCGTCATGCCGCCGTCCGCGAGCACGTGCACGTACCGGCCGCCGGTCTCGTCGAGGTAGTCGCGGCGGGCGGCCGCGGCGTCGATGATCGCGGTGGCCATCGGGACGCCGATGCCGAGCACGCGATCGGTGCTCGTCACGCCCGGCGTGTAGCCGTGGCCCACGATGACCCCGGCCGCACCGGTGCGCATGAGGTGCATCGCGGTGCGGTAGTCGCTGACGCCGCCGGCGATGACCGGGACATCGAGGCGGCCGATGAACTCCTTGAGGTTCAGCGGCTCGGCGTCGCGCTGGACGTGCTCGGCGGAGATGATCGTGCCCTGGACGACGAGGATCTCGACGCCGGCCGCGATCAGGTCCGGGGTCAGCTCGGCGGCGTGCTGCGGGCTGACCCGCGCGGCCACCGTGACGCCGGACTCGCGGACCGTCTTGATCGCCTCGGTCAGCAGGTCGAGCCGGATCGGCGCGGCGTGCAGCTCCTGCAGCACGCGGCCCACCGCGGTCGGGTCCTCGAGGTCCTCGGCCGCGCGGACCAGCTGGAAGATGGCGTCCTCGACGTTCGCGTGCCGCGCCCAGAGCCCTTCGGCGTTGAGCACGCCCAGCCCGCCGAGCTCGCCGACGGCGACCGCGGTGCCGGGCGAGACGATCGCGTCGGTCGGGTGCGTGACGAGCGGCAGGTCGAAGCGGTAGGCGTCGATCTGCCAGGCGGTGGACACCACCGAGGACGAACGAGTCCGCCGCGACGGCACGATCTCGACGTCGTCGAGGTCATACGCCCGCCGCGCGGTGCGGCCCATCCCGATCTCGACCAGGTCCCGCACGTGAAGCCTCCTCCGCCGACGACAATCTGCCGTGCCCCATTGTCGCTAGGCCGCGTGGGTGACCCGCGCACGGGGGTTAGAACAGCAGCACCCCGGGCAGTGCGCCCAGCAGGAACCCCGCTGCCGCGCTCAGCGCGGCCAGTGCGGGCCGGTCCGCCTCCGTGACGCAGACCAGCGTGAAGACCAGCGTCATGACCGCGATCAGCGCCACGAAGATGCCCACGGCGACGGGCGAGTTCCCCACCCCCACCCGGTGGCCGCGTGCCTCCACGGCCTGCACCGACCGGCCGACCTCGGAAATCTCCAGGCGGACCGGCGATCCCGGCTCCAGGTCGAGCGTCGCGTCGGGCGAGCTGACCTCGAAGCGCTCGCCGGACGCCGTGCGGAGGACGAGGTCGTACAGGTGGCCTATCGACCTGTCCACGTGCTGGCCCCGCGTCTGGACGGTGGCTTCTTCCCGCCCGGCCGGTCCGCCCGCGTCGAGGACCCCGTACGTCCCGAAGGCGAGCGCGGCCCCGACGAAAGCCGCGCCCATCGCGGCCGCGAACCGGTTCCCGGTCACGGCTACACCCGCACGAACACGGCGACCGGCGCCAGCAGCGCGCCCAGCGCGAGCGCCAGCCAGGTCGCCACCGGCGGGTAGACGTTGAGCCGGACCGCGCCGAAGTACACCGCGCCCAGCGCCAGCAGGCTGGCGACGATCGACAGCACCGGCCGGACCACGCCCGGGCGCAGGTCGACCACGCCGCCGCCGGCCCGCAGGTACGCGATGCTCCCGTCCGCCGTCGACACGTCGAGCGTCACCGGCTGGCCGGGTGGCAGGTCCAGGCCGGCGTCCACCGCGGTGACGCGGTAGTGCCGGTCGCCGGCGTCGACCGCGACGGTGTGGCTCACCGCCTCCTCGTCCCCGCCGACCGGGAGCGCACCACGCGTGTGGGACGTCACGTGCCCCTCGACGCGGTACACCGGTGCGTCCCGCCCGGCCAGCAATTGGCACATCAGGCACACCACGCCGCCGAGGATCAGCGACACCAGGGCGACGGCCGTGAAAAACACCTTGCGCAGCACCTGGGTGAGCCGGCCGACCGTCATGCGTCCTAGTGCACACCACGACTGCCACGCAAGGCGATAGACCGATTACCGTAAGCACGCTAGGTCACGATGACACAGCGAGATGCCCGCACTTCCGGCCGGTTCGGAGTGCGGGCCCCACTGCCGCCGTAACGCGAACGGACTAGCGGGTCGTGTAGTTCGGGGCCTCGACGGTCATCGTGATGTCGTGCGGGTGGCTCTCCTTGAGCCCGGCCGCGGTGATCCGGACCAGCTGCGCTTCCTGCAGCTGCGCGATCGTCTCGGCACCCGCGTAGCCCATCCCGGCGCGCAGGCCGCCGACCAGCTGGTGCACGACGTTGGCCAGCGGGCCGCGGAACGGGATGCGGCCCTCGATGCCCTCCGGGACCAGCTTGTCTTCGTTGAGCACGTCGTCCTGCGCGTAGCGGTCCTTCGAGTAGGACTTGCCCTGGCCGCGGGACTGCATCGCGCCCAGCGAACCCATGCCGCGGTAGACCTTGAACTGCTTGCCGTTGACCAGGATCAGGTCGCCCGGCGACTCGGCGGTGCCGGCGAGCAGGCTGCCCAGCATCACCGTGGACGCGCCGGCCGCGATGGCCTTCGCGATGTCGCCGGAGTACTGGATGCCGCCGTCGCCGATCACCGGGATGCCCGCCGGCCGCGCGGCCAGGTCGGCCTCGTAGATCGCCGAGATCTGCGGCACGCCGACGCCCGCCACGATCCGGGTGGTGCAGATGGAGCCCGGGCCGACGCCGACCTTGATGCCGTCGGCGCCCGCGTCGACCAGCGCCTGCGCGCCGGCCCGGGTCGCGACGTTGCCGCCGACGATGTCGACCGACTCGCCCAGCTCCTTCTTCAGCAGCGAGACCGTGTCGACGACCGCGCGGGAGTGCCCGTGCGCGGTGTCGACCATCAGCACGTCGACGCCGGCTTCGGCGAGCGTCATCGCGCGCTTGTGCCCGTCGACGCCCACGCCGACCGCGGCGCCGACGATGAGCCGGCCGTCCGGGTCCTTCGTCGCCTTCGGGTACTGCTCGGTCTTCACGAAGTCCTTGACCGTGATCAGCCCGCGGAGCTTGCCCGCGCCGTCGACGATCGGCAGCTTCTCGATCTTGTGCCGGCGCAGCAGGCCGAGCGCGGCGTCCGCCGACACCCCGACCTGGGCGGTGACCAGCGGCGCCTTCGTCATGACCTCGGACACCGGGCGGCTGTGATCGACCTCGAACCGCATGTCGCGGTTGGTGATGATGCCCACCAGCGTCCCGGCCGCGTCGGTCACCGGCACGCCGGAGATGCGGAACTTCGCGCACAGGGCGTCGACCTCGGCCAGCGTCGCGTCCGGCGCGCAGGTGACCGGGTCGGTGACCATGCCGGCCTCGGACCGCTTGACGACCTCGATCGCCGCCGCCTGCTCGTCGATCGGCAGGTTGCGCTGGAGCACGCCGATGCCGCCCTGGCGGGCCATGGCGATGGCCATCCGCGCCTCGGTGACGGTGTCCATCGCCGCGGACACCAGCGGGACGCCGAGCGTGATGTTCCGGGTCAGCCGGGTGCTCGTGTCGACCGTGCTGGGGACCACGTCCGATTCGGCCGGCAGCAGCAGCACGTCGTCGAAGGTCAGGCCGAGCATGGCGAACTTGGCCGGAACGGGGGCGGTGGTGCCGTCGCTGGTCATGCGGGTGAAGGGCCTTCCTGGCGCGGGATGAGCGGGAGTCGCCGGTATTCGATTCGAGATCAGTGACGACCGGGAGCCTTCCCCTCATGATATCCGCCGCCCGCCGCCCGCCCCGGGCGGTGGGCGGGCCGACGGGGCCGCCCGGTACCGTGCAGGCCGTGGCGCACGATGTCCTGCCTCCAGACCCGTTCGCGGACGACCCGGACGACCCGGCCCGCGCATTCGGAGACCCCGAGGACCGGCTGGACGAGCCGATCAGCGACTCCGAACGCACCGAACTACTGGCCGATCTCTCGGATCTGGCCGTTTACCAGGCTCTCCTCGAACCCCGCGGGGTCCGCGGGATCGTCGTCGACTGCGGTGAGTGCGACGAACCGCACTACCACGACTGGCACCTGCTGCGGGCGAGCCTCGAGCAGCTGCTGGCCGACGGGCGGATGCGCCCGCACGAGCCGGCCTACGACCCGAACCCCGGCGACTACGTGAGCTGGGACTACTGCCGCGGCTTCGCCGACGGTGTCACGGCCAACGAAAGCGCCTACTGAGCGCTCCTGACCCACGAGAAAAGCCCTGGTGAGTTTCCTCACCAGGGCTTTTCGCTGTCCGTCCTACGGCGTATCGGTGACGCCCTGTGGCTGACCGCCGGCGGACTCGCTGCGCGGGGTGCCCGGGTCGTTGCCGGTGGCGCCGGTGGTGGTCGGTGGCGGCGGGGTCGTGGTCGGCTGCGGGGTCGTGGTGGGCGGCGGGGGCGTCGGCGTCGGGGTCGCGCTGCCCGGCAGGCTCGTGGTGCCGCTGCCGCTGCCCGGGAGGGACGACGCCGACCCTGCCGGCGGCGCCTGGCTCGTCGGCGCGCCGGGCGAAACCGCCGGGATCGAGGTCTGGATCGGGCCCTGGACCGGCGCTTCGGGGTTCTGGAGCTGGGCGGCGAGCTGCCGGTGCTGCTCCATCAGCTGGTCGCGGTTCTCCTCGTCGGTGACCTGCGTCAGGGCGGCCTGGGCGTCCTGGAGGGCCTGGCGGGCGGCGTCGAGGTTGCCGCCGGCGATGGCGAGGTTGGCCTTCTCGAGGTCGAGCTTCGCGGTCGCGGCCGCCTCGACGGATCGGGTGTGGTCGGAGTAGAGGACCTTGGCGAGGCCCCACAGCGTGTCGCCGGGTTGCGCGGAGCGCGCGGCCAGCCCGGTGCCGGTGAACGCGATCGCCAGCACGGCGGCGGCGACGGCGACCGGGACGAGCAGCCTGCGGCGGCGGCCGCTCGAAGCGTGCCGCTTCGCGAGAGCGGCGGTACTGACGGTGCGCACGGCGGTGTCGACGTCGACGAGCTCGGCCAGCGGCTCGCTGTCGATGTCTCTTCGCCACGCCACCAGCAACGCGTTGAGCTCCTGGTCGCCGAGACCGTCGGCCAGTGCCGGGTCGGACCCGCCGAGCGCATCGAGCAGCGCGTCATCGGCCTGCACGGCCGACAGGTCGGCGGCGAACTCCGCCTCCGACGCCGTCAGGCCACTGCCGAAGACGTCATCCGGCTCGAATCTCTTCTCGTGACCGGTCACTCAGATCACCTCCTCCGCGGCCAGGACCTTTCTCAGCCGCGCGAGGGCGCGGTGCTGGGCGACGCGGACGGCACCCGGGGTGGAGCCGACCGCGTCCGCGGTCTCCTCCGCCGACAGGCCGACGACCACGCGCAACACCACGATCTCCCGCTGCTTGTCCGGCAGCACCTGCAACAACTGGGACATCCGCTCGTTCAGCTCACCTTGCAGCGCCCGCTGCTCGGGACCGACCCCGCCCTCGACCTCGTCGGGGATCTCGGCCACCGGCTCGGCGCGGTTGCGCGCCGCCGCGCGGTGCGCGTCGGCCACCTTGTGCTGGGCGATCCCGTAGACGAAGGCCAGAAAAGGGCGGCCTTGATCGCGGTACGAGGGCAATGCCGTTAGCACCGCGAGACACACCTCCTGCGCAACGTCGTCCGCCGAAGCGAACGATCGCTCCTGCCTGCCAACCCGAGCGCGGCAATACCGCACTACCAGTGGACGGATAGCAGCCAGCAGCCGCTCGACTGCCTGGGGATCTCCCTCGACAGCAGCGGCGACCGGTTCATCCAGTCCATCCCCCACATTGGCCATCGCAGACAACAGTCCCAGTGTTACGTGTAGGTGTGCAAAGAACCCGGCCCGTGGTCGCCTCCACCGCGCACCGGTGACCGCTACCGTACCGTCGGCTCGCTCCGGACCGGCGCGCGCGGTGTACCCGGGCGCGCCGCGGCGGGCGGAGCCGCGGTTGTTACGAGTCGTCCTGCACACCCGCGGTCGAGGTCGCCGATTCAACGAGCGAACCCGGCTGCGGGTACGAGATCCGCCGGAGGGGCGGGGTGGCGAGGCGGGAATCCGCCACATCGAACGCCGGAGTGTGATGGGGACCACATAGGTGCGGGCCAGGGCGGTGCGCCCTGGCCCGTCGTCACCTGTGAACCGGCCGTGTCAGGAACGGGGAGAGCGGCAGGTCAGCTGACCAGGCCGCGGCGGAAGCCGTGGGCGACGGCCTGCGCGCGGTCGCGCACGCCGAGCTTGCGGAACAGCCGCCGAGCGTGGGTTTTGACCGTGTCCTCGGACAGGTAGAGCTCGCGGCCGATCTGGCCGTTGCTCTTGCCCTGGCTCATCCCGCGGAGCACCTGAAGCTCGCGCTCGGTCAGCTGGACGCCCGGGTCGGACGGCTGACGGGGCGCGGGCACCGAGGTGCTCGCCAGGGTGTGGGCCAGCGCGGCGACCAGCTCCGGCCGGGACGCGTCCCAGCGGAGGTAGCCGCGGGCACCGCCGGCGATCGCGGCGGCGATGCTGCCCGCGTCGTCCGGGGCGCCGAAGACGATGACGTTCGCCTGGGGATTGGCCGAGACGAGCCGCCGGGTGGCTTCGACACCCGTCGGGACCGCGCGTTGCGTCCCGACAAGCACGACGTCGACGGGCTGACGGGAGTACCGGGCCAGCAGCTCGTCACCGTGCGCTACGCAGTCGATGCGACTGACCCCAGGGACCGCGGACATCACTCGGGTGAGCCCTTCACGGACACTGCGTCGGTCGTCGCAGATCAAGACCGTCGTCACGGGGTTTCCTTCCTGCAGCCGGGTGACATTCCTCTTCCCCTATCGGACGCTTTAGCCCGAACCTTGACACGATCCGGTGGCTTTTTTTGAACTTTCTTAGCCCGGATGCCGGAACACCCCATTCCGACGGCTCAACCACCCGGGACGGGGACCCATGGTGATTCCCCCGCAACCCTCCTCCCGCAAGGATCGGCGCTTCGTAACACTGCGTGCAACACCTGCGCCACTCTGAATCGATACTCCTCGGCGTGTCCTGGGCGCAGGTCGGCCGCGACAAGCGCCGCCGGCCACGAAAGTGAAAGGAGTTCGCATTCCTCCGCGGCCGCCATTGCATTTCCGACAAGGTCGTCCGAAATCTTCCGGTGATCGGGTGCCTCGGCCGCCCGCAGGGCCACGGCCAGCACAATCCGGGATTTCACGACGTGCCGCCGCGCGCCCCGCGCGAGCGCGGTTTCCAAAGCGCGCTCGGCGTGCGGCACGGCATCGGCACCCTGACCTGCAGCGAGGGCGATTTCGGCGCCGACCCAGCCGCCGCGGACCCGGGCCCGCCACCCGGCGTCCCCCGCGCCGGCCCGCTCGGCGAGCCGCCGGGCGGCGGCCAGGCGGCCGAGGGCGAGGTTGTCGGCGGCCAGGCCGAGGAGGGCGTCGGCTTTCGCGCCGGCGGCGTCGAGGCCGTCGGGATCTTGCCCGGTGTCCAGGTGGGCGGCTTTCGCGAAGGCCTCGCCGTCGAGCGCGCGGGCTTGGCGGTGGCCGCCCAGCTGCCGCCGGTGCGAGGCGAGGGTGCTGGCGGCGAGGGAGGCCGTCACCGGGTCGCTGTCGTGCCGGAGGGCATCGAGGAGGGTCGCGGCGGCGGCGTACCGGCCCTGGGCGCCGAGGACGATGGCGGCGAGCAGCCGCGCCCGAGGGCGGCCGGCGCCGCGCACGGCGGCGGGATCGGGCAGCGGATCGCTCCCGAACGCGGCGGCCCTGAGGGCGGGTTCGTGCACCCGTCCTTTCTAGTGGGTAGGACCGACAAAAAACATGATCGAACTACCGCCGCGCGCCTGGACAGGCAGGCCCCACCCATCCCTGGGGGCTGACCCCGGTCCAGTCTATCGGCGAAGTGCGACAAAACCGGCGGACCGCGGTCCGTCGGCCGGAGTTGTCCACACCGCTGCCCGGTTGTGGACAGCGGGCAGCCCGGCCCTACCGGTGCACGCCGACCAGAACGTGCTCGAGGCGGTCCGCCGCCGAGGGGAAGGTCCGTCAGCAGCTCCACCTTGCCCGGCAGAGCCACCGATCCAACCGCCGACAACCGGCACCCCACCTCGCCACAGACCACCCGAAACCGGCCACGCGGGCCGGAGCGCCCGCTAAAGGCGCGCGCCGACCAGGACGTGCTCGAGGCGGTCCGCCGCCGAGGGGAGGTCCGTCAGCAGCTCCACCTTGTCCGGCAGGCCCGCCGGGTCCCAGCCCGGGCCGCAGGCGAACAACCTGCTGCGCTGGCGTCCGCGCGACACCCTCGCGAACAGCCGCGCCTCCGCGACGCCGCGTCCATGCGCCCACAGCACCACCGCCGCCGGTGCGCTGCGGCGCACCGCCACCGCCAGCACCTCCGCCGGCAACGGGACCCCGAACAGCTGCGCGCCGATCCGCCGGCCCGCCAGGGACGCCGCCAGCGCGTACATCGGCATCGAGTCGCGCTCGCCGGGGACGCAGCCGAGGAGGACCGGGCGGGTGTTGCGGGGCTCGTCGAGCACCGGGGTCGCGCGGACCAGCGCCGCGAACACGCACTCCGCGAGCAGGTACTCGACCTCCGCGCCCGCGCTCGCGCCGCGCCAGCGCGCCCCGAGCGCCGAGAGCACCGGCTCGATCACGCCCGTCCACGCGGGGAGCACGCCGAGCTCGGCGATGGTGTCCGCGAGCATCCGCTGGACCGCGCCGACGTCCATCGCCAGCGCCGCCGTGCTCAGGCGGCGGGCCAGGCGGGAACGGACCTCGAGGCCGTCGTCGGCGACCGAAGCCCCCGGAGGCACCTCGGACTCCTCCGGCTGGGGTGGGCCGGAGCGGGGCATCTGCTCGAGGGCGTAGCGCGCCGCCTCGGCCGTCGACGCGCCGCTCAGCAACGCGCGCTGCATCAGTTCGAGGCGGCCGATGTCGGAAGTCCCGTAGCGGCGGTGCCGTCCGTCGGTGTGCCGGCTGGGGCCCAGTCCGTAGCGGCGGTCCCAGGTTCGGAGGGTGGACGGCGCGACCCCGAGCCGGCGGGCGACCGAGGCCACCGGCAGGGTGGGTTCTTCGGTGCCCGACCCAGCTCCCACGAGCCTCAATATCCAGGCACCCAGCGCAGTCGGCAACCGGAGGCGAAAGCCCTGCTCACACATCCGGGGGATGCCTAACGGCTGAATCGACCCGAATCGCTTGAACAACTATTGGCGCGCTTCTAACGTTACCGCCGTTGCACCGAATGGAGTATCGGCACCACCGCAGAGCAGCTAGCGGCATCGACCGAATGACGGAGGCGGTCAGGATGGCAGACACGCGCAGGCTCCCAGGACCCAACGCCGACATGTGGGACTGGCAGCTCGAAGGGTCGTGCCGGGGGATGGACAGCGCGTCCTTCTTTCACCCGGACGGCGAGCGCGGCCCGGCGCGGGCACGGCGGGAGGCCAGGGCGAAGGCCGTCTGCCTGAGCTGCCCGGTCTTGGAGATGTGCCGCAGCCACGCGCTGGCGGTGCACGAGCCGTACGGCATCTGGGGCGGGCTCTCGGAGTCCGAGCGGGAGCACATCATCAAATCGGACAAACGCGCGCTCAGCATGTCCGGCGGCTGAGCGCGCCACAGACATCGGAGGGCGGCACCGGGTGGGGTGCCGCCCTCCGTGCCGTTCAGGGCCGTTCCGGCGTGCCGGAACGGGGCGCGGTGGGCCGCCGGGAGGGCACCCGGCGGCCCGGCCGCAAACGAAAGCGGGGCGGCACACCCTCTCAGGAGTACCGCCCCGATCCCGTCGAAATCAGTGCGAGTGGCCGTGACCCGCCGCGGCGGGCTCCTCGTCGGCCGGCTTCTCGACCACGGACGACTCCGTGGTCAGCACCAGCCGGGCGATGGAGGCGGCGTTCGCCACCGCGGACCGGGTCACCTTGACCGGGTCGACGATGCCGGCGGCCAGCAGGTCGGTGAGCTCGCCGGTGGCGGCGTTGAAGCCGTGCCCCCAGCCGAGTTCCTGCACCTTGTTGACGATGACCGCACCCTCGTGGCCCGCGTTGGTCGCGATCCAGAACAGCGGCGCCGTCAGCGCGTCTTTCACGATCCGGACACCGGTGGCTTCGTCGCCGGAGAGGCCCAGGCCGCCCTCGAGCTCCTTGACCGCGTGCACCAGCGCCGAACCGCCGCCGGGCAGGATGCCCTCTTCGACGGCCGCCTTGGTCGCGGCCACGGCGTCCTCGATGCGGTGCTTGCGCTCGTTCAGCTCGGTCTCGGTGGCCGCGCCGACCTTGATCACCGCGACACCGCCGCCGAGCTTCGCGAGCCGCTCCTGCAGCTTCTCGCGGTCCCAGTCGGAGTCGGTGCTCTCGATCTCCTTGCGGATCTGCGCGATCCGCGCCTGGGTGGCGTCCTTGGTGCCGGCGCCGTCGACGATCGTGGTGTCGTCCTTGGTGACGACGATGCGCCGCGCGCTGCCGAGCGAGCCGAGGTTCGCGTCGGCCAGCTTCATGCCGATCTCCGTGGAGATCACCTCGCCACCGGTGACGACCGCGAGGTCGTCCAGGAACGCCTTCCGGCGGTCGCCGAAGAACGGCGCCTTGACCGCGACGGCGGTGATCGTCTTGCGCAGCGAGTTCACCACGAGGGTGGACAGCGCCTCGCCGTCGACGTCCTCGGCGATGATGAGCAGCGGCTTCTTGGCCTCGACGACCTTCTCGAGCACCGGCAGCAGCTCGGCCAGCGACGAGACCTTCTCGCGGACGAGCAGGATGTAGGCGTCCTCGAGGATCGCCTTCTGCTCCTCCGGGTTGGTCGCGAAGTGCGCCGAGAGGAAGCCCTTGTCGAACTGGACGCCCTCGGTGATCACCAGCTCGGTCGCCAGGGTCGACGACTCCTCGATGGTGATGACGCCGTCCTCGCCGACCTTCTCGACGGCTTCGCCGAGCAGGGCGCCGATGTTCGCGTCACGCGAAGTCACGGTGCCGACCTGGGCGATGTTCTCGCGGCCCTTGACCGGGGTCGCCTTCTCCTTGAGGACCGCGATGACCTTCTCCGCGGCGGCCTCGATGCCGCGGCCGATCGCGGTCGGGTTGGCGCCGGCCGCGACGTTGCGCAGGCCGACCTTCACCAGCGACTGCGCGAGCACGGTCGCGGTGGTGGTGCCGTCGCCGGCAACGTCGTTGGTCTTGGTGGCGACGCTCTTGGCGAGCTGCGCGCCGAGGTTCTCGAACGGGTCGGCGAGCTCGATCTCACGAGCGACGGTCACGCCGTCGAGGGTGATGGTCGGTCCGCCGAACTTCTTGTCGAGCACGACGTGGCGACCCCGCGGGCCGAGCGTGACCTTGACCGCGTCGGCGAGCTTGTTCACCCCGCGCTCGAGTGCGCGACGAGCGTCCTCGTCGAATTTGATCTGCTTGGGCATAGCGTTTTCCGCTTACCTTCCGGTGGTCTTGAACGCACGAACGCCCCGTCCCCCGGTTTGTGCGGGGCCCGGGGCGTCATGCGCTGCGAGCGGACGTCAGTTGATGACGGCCAGCACGTCGCGGGCGGACAGGATGAGGTAGTCCTCGCCGTTGTACTTGACCTCGGTGCCGCCGTACTTGGAGTAGATGACGACGTCGCCGACGTTCACGTCCAGCGGGACGCGGTTGCCCTTGTCGTCGATCCGGCCCGGGCCCACGGCCAGAACCTTGCCCTCCTGGGGCTTCTCCTTGGCGGTGTCGGGGATGACGAGGCCGGAAGCGGTCGTCTCCTCGGCCTCACTCGTCTGGACAACGATCTTGTCCTCGAGCGGCTTGATGTTCACGCTCACCGGGTTGACCTCCACGGTCGTCGAAAGCGTTGGCAGGATGTGGTTACGGCTCTACCACCCCCGCCGTCGCGGGTGCCGGGGCTGTCGGGCCGTGCGATTAGCACTCTAGCCACGTGAGTGCCAGCCGTGCAACCAGGGTCCACCCGAAGGGTGGTGCCCCTGCTTCCCGGCAGGTCGGAGGCGCCTCTTACTCCCGGCGTGAGTTTCTGGTTAAGTTCTCACCTCTGGCACCTGGACCCTGGGGGTTTATGCCCATGTCCCATCCCATCCCGAGAACAGCGGCCATCCTCGCCGCCGCAACCCTCCTCACCGGCCTGGCCGCCGCGCCAGCCCACGCCCAAGCCGACCCCACGAGCCAACGCCAACGCGACTTCGCGGCCGCGGCGGCCGAGTTCGACGTCCCGGAGAACGTCCTCCTCGGGGTCTCCTACCTGGAGTCTCGCTGGGACACGAACGCCGGCACGCCCAGCACGTCCGCCGGCTACGGCCCGATGCACCTCACGGACCTGCGCGAGGCCGGAGCGGCGACCAGCCACCACGACGAAGGCACCGAAGACCCCCGCGGCGACGACGCCCGCCCCGCGCTGCACCCGCAGGCCGGCCCGGCCGCCCCGCCGCCCACGCTGCAGACCGTCGACGAGGCCGCGCAGCTGCTCGGAACCGACGCACGAACGCTGCGCACCGACGCCACCCAGAACATCCGCGGCGGCGCCGCCCTCCTCGCGAAGTACCACGCCGGCCAAAGCGACTGGTACCACGCGGTGGCGCGCTACAGCGGCTCGGCCGACCAGGCCGCCGCGCAGACCTTCGCCGACGAAGTCTTCGACACCATCAAGACCGGCACCGCCCGGACGACCGACGACGGCCAGCGGGTCACGCTGAGCCCGGCCCCGGACGTGGTCGTCCCGCAGCACGCCGATCCGGTGCCCGCGGGCGTCGAGTGCCCCAAGCGGGTCACCTGCGAATCGGTCCCGGCGCCCTACCAGCAGCTGCCGAAGGACGACTACGGCAACCACGACCTCGCGAACCGGCCCGAGAGCCAGAAGATCGACCACATCGTCATCCACGACACCGAGGGCTACTGGGCCAACGTCCTCGACCTGGTCCAGGACCCGACGTACGTCAGCTGGCACTACACCATCCGCTCGGCCGACGGCCTGATCGCGCAGCACGTGCCGACCAAGGACGTCGCCTGGCACGCCGGCAACTGGTACGTCAACGCGAAGTCGATCGGCATCGAGCACGAGGGCTTCGCCGCGAAGGGCACCTGGTACACCGAGGCCATGTACCGCTCGAGCGCGAAGCTCGTCGGCTACCTCTCGCGCAAGTACGGCATCCCGCTCGACCGCGCGCACATCATCGGCCACGACAACGTGCCGGGCACCACGCCGGCGACGATCGCGGGCATGCACTGGGACCCGGGCCCCTACTGGGACTGGTCGCACTACTTCGACCTGCTCGGCGCGCCGCTCGGCGGGTTCGGCCTGCTCGGCTCGTCGCTGGTCACCATCGACCCGGACTTCGCGAAGAACCAGCCCGCGTTCACCGGCTGCGACGGCCCCGGCACCACCTGCGTGCCACGCGGGTCGGAAGCCGTGGTGCTGCACTCCGCGCCGAGTGAGTCCTCGCCGCTGCTGGTCGACATCGGCCTGCACCCGAAGGGCACCGCGTCGACCATGGACGTCGCCGACGTCGGCAGCCGGGCCGCGACCGGGCAGCGGTACGCCGTCGCCGAAGTCCGCGGTGACTGGACGGCGATCTGGTACCTCGGCCAGAAGGGCTGGTTCCACAACCCGCGCAACGCCCGGGTCGCGAAGCCCGCGATCGGCTGGGTCGTGACGCCGAAGCCCGGCCTCGCGACGGTGCCGGTGTACGGCCGCGCCTACCCGGAGCCGGAGGCCTACCCGGCGAACGTGACCGTGCAGGCCATCACGCCGCTGCCGTACACGCTCTCCGCCGGCCAGAAGTACTCCTCGGGCGGGACGGTCGGGTCCGAGTACTACTGGGCGACCACGTTCGACCCGGCGGACCACGTGGTGGTGAAGGGCAAGCTCAAGTACGTCCAGATCCAGTTCGGGCACCGGATCGCCTTCGTCAAGGCCGACGACGTCCGGATCGTCCCGGCGTTCTGAGCCGGTGGGTGGGGGTCGCGCTCACGCGTCGAGCGCGACCTTCACCCCGGCCGCCTGCTCGGTGTTGCGCCGCGTCTTCGCCCAGCCGTTGCGCCCGCGGACGAGCCGGAACAGCGCGCGCCAGGACGTCACGTAGAACGTGTAGATGTACGCGGCGTACGCGAAGCCCATCCCCAGCCCGCGCAGCAAGTTCCTGCTGCGCAAGCACTTCAGCTGGTAAATCGGGCCCCAGACCAGGAACGGCAGCAGCCCGAACGAGCCGTAGATGGCGAACAGGATCCAGGCGCCGCCGGTGAACCACGTCCACATCTGCGCCGGGTCGCCCGCGGTGCCGAGCACCAGCAGCACGAACGGGATCGGGTACAGCAGCGAGCCCAGCAGCTGCAGCCACGGCTGGGCCAGGTAGTACATCATCTCCGCCGCGCCGAGCGTGCTGACGTGCGGGGAATCCCAGATCCGGCGCAGGTACCGGGCGCACTGCATGGTGCCCTGGCCCCACCGGGTGCGCTGCACGAGGAACCGCCGCAGGCTGTACAGACCTTCCTGCGACACGTGGGCGTCCGGGGTGAACCCGGTGCGCCAGCCCGCGGTGAGCAGGTGGACGCCGAGTTCGAAGTCCTCCAGCAGCGAGCCGCGCCACGGCTCCCCGGCGCCGCCGGCGATCGAGTCCAGCGCGGTGAGGCGGGTGAACTGGCCGTTGCCGCCCATCGAGATCGTGCCGGTGAACCCGCGGGAGGTCTGGATCGCCGCGATCGCCGTGCGGAACTCCAGGTCCTGCAGCTGCGCGAGCTTGAGGCCGAACCAGCGGCCGAGCGGGTTGCGCGACGGCGGCGGCGTCTCCACGTTGCCCATCCGGACGTCGAGCTGGACCGCACCGACGTCCGGATCGCCGAAGAGGTGGTCCGCCGCGCACACCTCCAGGCAGTTCGGCGACGGGCGGCCGTCGGCGTCGACGACCACCACGACGACGTCGTCGCGGGCGGCGTCCGGCCCCATCCAGTCGTTCAGGGCGCGGTAGGCCGCGTTGAGCGCGTCGCCCTTGCCGGTCCGGGCCTCGGGACGCACGCGCGGCACCAGGTGCAGGTACGGGTCGTAACCGCCGTGGCGCCGCCACAGCATCCGGACGACGCGGGCGGTGCGGTCCTCCGAGTCGTCGTCGACGACCCAGACGTGCGCCTTGCGGAACGTGGTGCGCAGGTAGCGGATCGTCTCGCGGATGACCGTCTGCTCGTCGCGGCACGGCACGAAGAAGTGCCACGTGAAGCCGGCCGGGTCGCCGGCCGGACCGGGCTTGCGGCGCAGGTACGGCACCACGATCACCACGACGTAGACGAGGAACGCCACGCTCATGGTGAGCGCGAACGCCTGCGTGATGGCCAGCAGGACCTTGACGTTCATGCCTGCTTCTTTCGCGTGGACAGCCAGACGAACAGGACGATCGAGACGGCGCCGCCGAACACGCTCACCATCGAACCGAGCAGCGTGTGGCCCCAGTAGTAGCCCTCGTCGGTACCGAACCAGTGCACCAGCCCGACGATCGTCAGAATGCGCAGCTGGTTCACCAGCACGATGACGAGCGCCGAAATACCGAGCGAAAAGAAGAGCCGGCGCGCATTCGAGGGCCGGAAGTACAGCATGGCCATCGTCACAACGAGCAGCGGGAGCAAAAGGAACGCCGAAGAACATTCCGGCGTCATTCTCAACCCGAACGGAGCAGCACTGGTCAACCCAAAGTAAACAGACTCCCGATCGGGCGCGACATAAACACCCGATGTAGTGAACAGATCGAGGAGCACGCCGGCGAGCCGCACTTCGAGCTCGCGGTAGAACCGCTCGGCCAGCACCACCCCGGCCTCCGCCGCGGCCAGCGCACTCAGCGCCACGACCAGCGGAAACCTTGCCATTCCTGAGTTCGGAGCGCTCGCTACCGCCACGACGTTCCTCTCGGTGTCGATTTCCCGATCGAGTTGGGGGCACCGGCGAGCGTAGGACATATGTGCCTGTCGGCCCTATGACCACCAGCCGAACTCGGCGCGGCGTGATCAACAGCGTGGCACACACCCCGCAGACGC